>JAHBSN010000287.1 GCA_019639095.1 Actinomycetota bacterium | reverse complement strand
CTGGCGTCGTCCCAGGTGCGGCCGGGCACGCTCGACGCCTCGGCCACCAGCACCACGCGCCCGTGGCCGGCCTCGGCCATCCCGGGCGCCACCAGGCGCAGGCGCTCCACGATGCCGGCCAGCTCGGCGAGCGGCCCCAGCCCCTCGGAGACCCTCGGGTGGGAGCCGGGCACCGCCCGGCTCGGGACCTCCACCAGGACGGCCACCGGACCCGCCTCGCCGGCGAGCTCTTGCACCACGGCGGTGGCCGAGGCCCCCACCGGCACCGGCCGGTGCTCGACGCCGGGAGGGGCCGAGCCGTCGCCCACCAGGACCACCCGGCGACCCCCGCCGCCGGCGGCCAGCAGCTCCCGAGCGCAGGCCTCGCCGAGCGCTGCGGCCCCGCTCACCACCACCGCGAGCTGGGGCGCAGGCGTGGTCTGACCGGGCACGCGCCGACCCTAGCCCTGGCCCCCGGCACTAACCTCCCCCCGATGCGCGAACGGAAGGACCCGGCCGTCCCCGGCGCACCGGGCCCCTCGCGCCGCCCCTCGGACGACCCACCCGCCCGCTCCCGCACCGCCCCACGGCGCCGCCTCGGCTGGAGCCTGGTGGTCGTCTCGGTGCTGGTGGCGCTGGTGCTCGGCGAGCTCGGCGCCCGCCTGATCGGCCCCGAGATCCCCCGCCGCGCCGGTTCGGAGGAGCGGGCGTTCCTCAAGGCCGACCAGATGCACGCCCGCGGCCGGGGCACCACCGACGTCCTCATCATCGGCTCCTCGGAGACGGCCGGCGGCCTGATCCCCTCGGTGATGGCCGAGCAGGCGCCGATGCTCGACGGCATCTACAACGGCGCCCTCGCCGGCTCCTACCAGCCCGTGCAGCAGGAGTGGGCGGAGCGGATCGCGGTCCCGGCGCTGGATCCGCCCGTGGTGGTGATCGGGATCCTCCCGATGGCGGTGTGGGACCTCACCGGGAAGTTCCCCGATCCCAACGGCGACGCCCAGGACACCTACCGCGCCGCGTTCGACCAGCTCGACCCCGCCCACCTCGGCCAGCTCGGGTGGGAGATCCGGGAGCGATCCGCGCTCATCCGCTACCGGCCCTACCTCCGCCGTCCCACGCTCGTGCTCCAGGGCGTGGGCAACCTCCTCGGCATCGTCGACGACACGCCGCCGAAGAAGGACCTCAGCCCCTTCGGCATGGATTGGAAGACCGAGACCGACCCCCAGGTGGTGCGGGACAACACCGCTCCCACGGGCGAGGTGTTCGACTACCACAGCCGGTCGCTGCCGGTCACCGTCGACCGGACCAACAAGGCGATCTTCGACCGGATCGCCACCGGCACCATCGACTTCGGCCCGCTCGGGTCCTTGGTCGACTCGCTGCGCGACCAGGGCACCACCCCGGTGCTGGCGCTCGGCCCGATCGACCGCAAGGTGCTCCAGGACAGCGGCGTCGACCTGCGCCCCTACGACGACCTCGTGGCGAGGATCCAGGCGTGGGCCGCCGAGCGGGACCTGCCGGTGAACGACGCGTTCAGCGACACGTGGAGCCCCGACGACTTCCACGACCGGACCCACCTCGACCTCGCCGGCTCGCAGCGGTGGAGCGCCCAGGTGGGCGCCTGGCTGGCCGACCTCTGCCGCGCCGGCACCCTCCCCGACGCCTGCGCCGCCTCGTGACCGCGATCGACTCGTCGGCGACGGCCATCGGGTTCCCGGGCCAGGGCGGCGACTGGCGCGCCGGGGTGGCCACGCTCGACGCCCACCCCCACCACCCGCTGGTGCGGGCCCTGGCCGAGCGGCTGGGCACCGCCACGTGGGCCGACCTGGACCCGCTCGACACGCGCAACGCCCAGCCCGTCACCTACGTGGCCGGCCTGGTGGGCGCGGTCGCCGTCGAGCCCCCGGCACCGGTGGTGGTGGCGATCGGCCACTCGCTGGGCGAGATCACCGCGGCGGCGTGGGCCGGGGCGATCGACGTCGAGGCCGGGCTGGACCTCATGGTGGCGCGGGGCCGCATCGGCCACGAGCTGCACCAGGAGCGACCCGGCGCGATGGCGGCGGTGATGCGCTGGGACGCCGTCCGGGTGGAGTGGCTGCGCCGGCGCGTGCTGGCCGAGGTGCCGGGCGTGCTCGAGGTGGCGGTGGTGAACTCCGACGCCCAGCGGGTGCTGTCGGGCGACCACCTGCTCGTGGAGCGGGCGGTGGAGCTCGCCAACGCCGAGGGCGCGGTGGCCCGGCTCCTGCCCATCGGGGGCGCCTACCACTCGCCCCTGCTGGTTCCCGGCGTGGAGCGCTTCGAGCGCCAGGTCCGCGCCGCGGTGCAGGGGGCGCCCCGGGTGCCGCTGGTCTCGTCGACTTCGCCTCGTCCCCACGTCGACGCCGACGACCTCGCCGAGAGCCTCGTGCGCAGCCTGGTGCTGCCGGTCGACTGGCCGGCGGCGGTGGCCGCCGCGGCCGCCGAGGGTGCCGGGCACCTGCTCGACGCCGGCCCGGGCGACACGCTCACCCGACTGGCCCGGTTCCTGCCGGACCTGCCGGTGCTCGAGCCGTGATCTTCACCTCGTTCGAGTACGCCGCCTTCCTCACCGTGGTGGTGGCGGTCAACTGGGTCCTGCCCACGCGCGTGCGGGTGTGGTGGCTGCTCGTCGCGTCGTACGTCTTCTACGCCACGTGGTCGATCCCGGCGATCTCGATCCTCCTGCTCACCACCGTGGTCGTGTGGGGCACCGGCCTCGTCCTGCCGGGCCTCACCGGACGGGCCCGCACCGCGGCGGCCGGCGCCGCGGTGGTGGTGTCGGCGGGGTCGCTGCTCAGCTTCAAGGTGGTGGAGGCCTTCGCCTTCGACGACGCCGACCTCCCCGCGGGCGGCGGCCTGGCGGCCGACTTCGTGGTGCCCGTGGGCCTGTCGTTCTTCTCGTTCCAGGCCATCAGCTACGTCATCGACGTCTACCGGGGCCACGTGGCGCCGAGCCGGTCCTTCGTGGACGTGGCCACCTACCTCGCCTTCTTCCCGCACCTCCTCGCCGGCCCCATCGTGCGGGCGAAGAAGCTCATCCCGGCCTTCCACAGCACGCCGCGCCGACCGAACCCGGTGCAGTGGTCCGAGGCGGCCGAGCTGGTGCTGGTGGGCGTGTTCAAGAAGGTGGCGCTGGCCGACCCGATCTTCGGCCTCAACATCGCCATCCTGCGCGACCCCGGCGACGCCGGCACCGCCAACGTGGCCCTCGCCCTGCTCACCGTCCTGCTCGCCGGCTACTTCGACGTCACCGGCTACATCGACATCGCCCGGGGGTCGGCCAAGCTCCTCGGCATCGACATGCAGCGCAACTCGCTGCTCCCGCTCACCGCATCCACCGGCTACGCCGACTTCTGGCGGCGCTGGCAGCTCACGATCATGATGTGGTTCCGGGACTACGTGTACGGGCCGCTGCGCGGCGACGGCCGCTCCGAGGCCCGGGACACCGTGGCCCTGTTCGGCACGTTCTTCGTGCTCGGCATCTGGCACGGCCTCACCAGCGGGTGGGTGGCCTGGGGCATCGCCTCGGGCGTGATCATCGTGGTCGAGCGCAACCTCCAGACCCGTCGCGCCGCCCGGCGGCGCGCCCAGATCCGCGAGGCGCGCCGCCAGCGCAAGCGCTCGATGCTGCCGGCCGACCCGTCGCCCTACCGCAGCCTCGCCATCGCCCTCGGCCTGGTGCTCCTCACGTTCCCGCTGGTGACCGCCACCTCGCTCGGCGGCAGCCTCGACCTCTACCTCGCGCTGGTGGTGCCCTCCGGCGGCCCGGCGAACTGGGACCTGGTGGCCGCGCTGGTGGTCGGGGTGATCAGCCTGGTGGTGCTCGACTCGCGCGAGAAGCGGCGGGAGAAGCAGGCCGGCAAGCCCGACCCGGTGAACCCGGCCCGGGCCGCCGCCCTCGGCTTCATGGTCCTGGCCGTGGTGGTCTACTCGGGCCCGGCGCCGCAGAGCTTCGTGTACTTCCACTTCTAGCGCCGCCGAGGTCGGCGCCCAGGAGGGCCACCCCGCCCGTGCGCCGGGGTCGCAGCCACAGCGGCGCCCACGCCTCGCCGGCCCGCGGCGTGCGACCGACCTTCTCGTCGAGCTTGTAGCGGAGCACGGCGATGGGGGCCTCCACGAGCAGCGACGTGACCAGCGCCAGGGCGAAGCTGATCACGAGCGTGCCGCCCATCAGGACCCAGAGGCCCTCGCCGTACCGGTCGGCCAGCTCGTGGAGCACCACCGGGTGCCAGAGGTAGGTGCCGTAGGTGAGCGACGCGACCATGCGCAGCGGCAGGCTCCCGAGGATGGCGCTCAGCAGCGACGGCCGGCCGAAGCAGATCGTGACGAACAGGGCGATCGTGCCGAACAGCAGCAGCAGGGCGTTGAGCAGCAGCCCGCTCCTGGCCACCTCCTCCACCGACGTCTCGGTGCCCGGCTTGTAGGCGAGGTACGCGCCGATCTGCCAGAACGCCAGGAAGATCCCGAGGCAAAGCCACCACTTGTCGGCGAGCCAGGCGATGGGCGCGAACCGCTTGCGGCGCTGCCACTGCTCCACCTCGAAGGTGGCGAGCAGCATCCCGATGGGGAGGGCCAGGAGGGTGAGGACCTCGGGCGCACGGGCCGCCAGGGCCGACGCGGTGTAGAGGCCCATGATCCCGCCGATGCAGAGCACCTGCACCTGGAAGCCCGAGTACTGCCGGAGCCAGCCCTTGCCGAGCCGGCGGGTCCACGACGCGAACAGCGGCATGATCACGTAGAACGGCAGCTCGATGGCCAGCGTCCAGGTGGCGAAGCCGAGGCCGCCGTTGACGAGCACCGACGGGTCGGGCACCGGGATCAGGAAGATCACCTGGAACCAGTCGACGATCGTGTGGACCTCGCCCGGGCCGACGACGACGCACTTGACCGCGAGCACCGCCCAGTAGAGCGGGAAGATGCGCATGAACCGGCGCAGGCTGAAGATCCAGGCGAAGTACTTGCCGCCCTCGCCGGCCGCCGCCGCCTTCCGGGCCGACCGGGGCCGCATCTGCTGCGCCACCAGCGGCCGGTAGATCAGGAACCCCGACGTGACGAAGAACGTGAGCAGGAACGTCACCACGAGCAGCCCGCCCTGGGCGATCAACCGGGGCGACGCCGGGTAGAGCGAGCCGGCGTGGCCGAG
>JAHBSN010000286.1 GCA_019639095.1 Actinomycetota bacterium | reverse complement strand
GCCGGTGTGCCGGCGCGCCGCACATCCACCCGAGCGAGCGACTGGCCCTCGAGGCTGACCGGTCGAGGCAGCTGCAGCACCCCATCGTCGGTTCGAACCGTGGCGGTCTCCGCCACCGAGCGCCGCTGGGCCGACTCCCCGATGCGTTCCACCGTCACCTCGTACGCCCCGTCGGGGAGGCCGGAGACGCGCAGTGGGACCGAGAGGTCGCGAGCGTCGACGAGGCGGGTGTGCCACTGCGACAGGAGCACCGTGGTGCGGTCGGCGTCTCGGGCGGCGGTGGCCCACACCCCGGCGGGCAGGCCGTCGGCGGTGGTGCGGACCTGCTGGGCCGGGAGGCGCTTCCACGCCAGCAGCGCGCCACGCTCGGTCGACGGCGGCTGCGACAGGTAGAGGGCCCGGTCGATCGCCGTCTCCTGCATGACCGAGAGGGCGGCGAGGTCGAACGAGGCCGCCTCGCAGGTGCCGAACCGAGCGTCGTCGCCGGCGGCGAGGGACCACTCGCTCAGCACCAGCTCCCGGCCGGGGAAGGCCCTGGACCACTCGTGGGCCAGCTCGGCGTAGGTCTCGGGGGAGGCGTAGGGGCTGCGGCCGTAGAGCAGCTCCGGCGTGGCCGGCTCGGGGATGTGGAGGCCCTGGAGCGGGTTGTTGGGGTAGAGGTGCACCGAGACGAAGTCGATGTGCAGGCCGAGCTGGTCGGCGGCGGCGATCGTCTCGGTGGGGTAGGCGAGGCCGCCGTCGTGGAGGATCCGGTCGGTGGCGCCGGCGCCGAAGATCACGTCGGCCTGGGCGGCCACGAGGTCGGCGGTGGCGCGCGGGAGCCCGTTGGTGTTGACCAGGAGGTCGGACAGGGTGGCGCCGTAGCGGCTCATGGGCCACGGCGAGTACGCCGCCGGCGCGCCCACGAGCAGGCGAGCCCCGCTCCGGGCCTCCACCGCCTCGATGGCGGCGGCGAGCACCGGCAGGTTGAGCTGCACGAACTCGTGGACGGTGCCCACGAAGCCGTGGCCCGAGTTGGGCGCATCGCGGTACAGGGGGATGTCGGGCTCGTTCCACAGCTCGAAGCGCCGCATCGGCTCCTTGCCCTGCCGGACGCGCTGGGTGACCAGCCCGTCGAGCAGCTGGTCGAGGAACCGGCGGTAGCCGGTGGCGTCGGTGGGCGGTGCCTTGGGCTGGCCGCCGCGGGCGTAGCACGGCGGCACGTACGACAGCGCCAGGATCGGATCGGCACCTTCCGCCTGCACGGCGTCGAGCCACGAGTCGAAGTACGCCAGGGTGGCTGGGGCGAGGCGGTCGGTGGCGCAGTCGTAGGACACGAAGTCGTGCGCGGACATCACGTGGCGGAACGTGGTGGGCGCCAGGTCGTCGTAGCCGGTGGCGATGGCCGCGGCGTCGTCCCGACCGTGGATGCCCACCAGGTCTCGATTGATCGGCCGCACCACCTGGCCGACGTCGACCACGAGCGGGCCGATGCTCGTGGCCTCGCCGGATCCCAGGCCGGAGGCTCCCCCGGTGGCGCCGCCCGCCAGCACCGACGTGGCGGCCAGCAGTGCCATCGCACCGGCGACGACGCCCCGGCGCCGAGGGGCGCGCGTCCGGTGGGAGATCGGACGACCGGGCGATGAGGTGGGGGAATCGGGGCGGGGAGCGGGCACGTGGGTTCCTTCGTCCAGGTCGATGGTCCTCGGTTCCAACGCCTCGGGCCGAGCCGTCGTGACGGTCGCCGTCGGCCACCCGACGCGCGCCGCACGACACCGAGCGTACGCGGCGTCGGGCGTCGCGGTGCCACCTCGGACGTTTCCGACGTATCGGACTCACGGATACCCCTAGGATGCGGCGCGTGGTGAGGGGAGCCCGACGGGCTGTGGTGCGCCGCCGGGCGCGGATGGCCAAGGTGCTCCGCTGGTTGCTCCCGCTCAGCTGGATCGGCTTCGCCGCTACCGTCCTCCTCCGACCGGAGCCCACCTACGACGCTCGCTTCGACGTCGGCGCCTACAACGTGGTGTTCCTCCTCACCGCGCTGGCGTGCTGGTGCCACGTGCCCCGCACCCACCTCGACGGCGTGGCGTGGCGGACCCTCGGCGCGGGGATGGTCCTCTACACCCTGGGCAACGTGTACGGCAGCGCAGTGGTGGGCGCGTCGGACTCGTACCCGTCGCCGGCGGATGCGCTGTGGCTCTCGTACTACGTGTGCGCCTACGTGGCCATCGTGCTGCTGGTGCGCAGCCGCATGCCGGCCTACAGCCGCAACGCCTGGCTCGACGGGCTGGTGGGGGGATGCGGTGCGGCCGCCCTGTCTGCGGAGTTCGTGTTCGCCCAGGTGATGGCCGACACCGAGGGCCGCACCGCGGTGGTGGTCACCAACCTGGCCTACCCGGTGCTGCAGCTGCTGCTCATCGTGCTGCTCGTGACCACCGGACACGTGCTGCGCACCCGGAGCTGGTCGTGGTGGTTGCTCACCGCGGGGATCGCGGTGGCGCTGGTGGGCGACATGGTGTTCCTCTACCGGGAGGCGGCCGGGACCTACGTGGAGGGCGGGCTGCTCGACCTCACGTGGCCGCTCGGCGCGGTGCTCATGGGGTGGGCGGCGCTGGTCCGCCCCGGAGGCGACGAGGCGGCCGAGGCGCGCACCGATGCGCTGGCCCTGCCGGCCATCGCCACCCTGGCCGCGCTCGGGATGCTCGTGTACCGGCAGGCCAGCGAGCTCAACCCCGTGGCCCTGGTGCTCGCCCTGCTCACGGTGGGCCTCGGCTTCCTGCGGTTCACGCTGACCCTTCGCCAGGTGCGGCTGCTCGCCGAGAGCCGCCGCGAGGCCCGCACCGACGACCTCACCGGCCTCGCCAACCGTCGCCTCATCCTCGAGCAGCTCGCCGCCGGGTTCGCGTCGGGCGACGGGGCGGTGGGGCTCATCGTGATGGACCTCGACCGCTTCAAGGAGATCAACGACTCCCTGGGCCACAGCGCCGGCGACGAGCTCCTCGTGGCGGTGGGCGCTCGCCTCGAACCGGTGATGCCCGACGGTGCCGGGTTCGGGCGCACCGGCGGCGACGAGTTCGCCGTGGTCCTCCGGGCGGGCACCCCGTGGCGGGCCCTGGCCGTCGCTCGCCGCATCAGCGAGGCGCTTCGCGACCCCTTCGTGGTGGCCGGGGTCTCCACCGTGGTGGAGGCGAGCGTGGGCATCGCGTGCTCGCCCCAGCACGGGACCGACGTCGAGTCGATCCTCTCCTGCGCCGACATCGCCATGTACCGGGCCAAGCGCTCGCGCACCGGCGTCCAGGTGTTCGAGCCCGATCCCGCCGATCCGTCACGTCGCCGCGTGCGCCTGCTGAGCGACCTGCGCACCGCGCTCGACCGGGAGGACCTGGCGCTGCACTTCCAGCCCAAGGTCGACCTGCGGAGCGGCAGCGTGGCCGGCGTGGAGGCGCTGCTGCGGTGGGACCACCCCCGTCACGGCCCGATCCCGCCCGACGAGTTCATCGGGCTGGCCGAGCAGACCAACCTCATGCCCGACCTCACGCGCTTCGTGCTGCGTCGAGCGCTCCTCGCCGCCACCGGGCTCGATCGGGCCGGCTTCCCGCTCACCATGTCGGTCAACCTGTCCTCGAGCGACCTGATGGACGCCGGCTTCCCCGCTCGGGTCGACCGCCTCCTCGGCGAGCACGACCTCCCGCCCGAGCGGCTCGTGGTGGAGGTCACGGAGAACTCGGTCATGGCCGACCGGACCCGCGCCCTCGGGGTGCTGCGAGAGCTCCGCGACCTGGGCGTGCGGGTGTCGGTGGACGACTACGGCACCGGGCACGCGTCGCTCGCCTACCTGCGCGAGCTCCCCGTGGACGAGCTCAAGCTCGACCGCTCGTTCCTCCAGGGCGTGCCCGACGACATCCACAACGCCGCCATCGTGCGGTCCACCGTGGAGCTGGCCCACGCGCTCGACCTGTCGATCGTGGCCGAGGGCGTGGAGGACGCCGCGTGCCAGGCCTGGCTGCGCCAGCTCGGCTGCGACGTCGGCCAGGGCTTCCACATCAGCCACCCGATGCCGTTCGAGGACCTCCTGGCGTGGCTGCGTACCGAGCCCGCCGACCCGCCGGCCCCGGCCGGGCTGGACGACCCAGCGCGCCCGTCGCTGGTGTCGCCTCCCACCTGACACCGGACCCTGCCCGCAGGCCCGGTGAGGGCCCGCTCAGCGGCTGGCCAGCAGGTCCCGGATCTCGGTGAGCAGCACGGCTTCGTCCGATGCCGGCGTGGGCTCGGGCTCCTCACCGGCCGCCCGGCGCGCCGCGATGGCCTGCATGGGCTTCACCACGAGGAAGAACACGATCGCCGAGATCGACACGAAGCGGATCACGGCGTCGATCACGATGCCGTAGTTGAAGACGCTGTCGTTGATCGTGAAGGTCATCGTGGTGAAGTCCTTGCCGACCACCATGCCCACGAGCGGGGTGATCAGCCCCGTGGTGATGGCGGTGACGATGGCGGTGAAGGCGGCGCCGATGACCACCGCGACGGCGAGGTCCACCACGTTGCCCCGCATCAGGAAGGCCTTGAAGTCGCTCAACATTGGTTGCTCCAGTCCGGGCGGCGTCCAGTGCCGCCCCGGGCGGACGGTACCGCGCCTCCCCCGGGCCGGGTCGGACCGATCCGGCGCCGGGGAGGGGTCCTTCGGCACTGGTCCACGGCGCGTCGCTCGGGGATGCTCGGGACACGAGCCCGAGCCGGCCAGTGGGAGGTGCCACCCCATGAAGATGATCGACAACCGCAGCGGCTTCGAGGTGCTCGACCGGCGGGAGTGCCTGCGCCTCCTGGCCGGCGAGGACGTCGGCCGCGTCGGCGTGGTGGAGGCGGGCAGCCCCCTCGTGCTGCCGGTGAACTTCGGCATGGACGGCGACATCATCGTGTTCCGCACCGGCCCGGGGACGAAGCTGAGCGAGGCTCGCGGCCACCCGGCGTGCTTCGAGGTCGACCACTTCGACCGGGAGTCCAAGGCCGGCTGGAGCGTCGTGGTCCGCGGCCGGATGGAGGAGGTGACCGAGCACAGCCCCGCGCTGCTCGCCCGCCTGGCCCACCTCGCCGAACCGTGGCTGGAGGGCGACCGCACCCACGTGGTGCGCATCGTGCCGTCGTCGATCACCGGGCGACGGGTTCCCGGGCCTCGCCCCTGAGG
>JAHBSN010000285.1 GCA_019639095.1 Actinomycetota bacterium | reverse complement strand
ATGCTGCGGCAACCCCGCGCGTACACCGGCCGCCTCGAGAGCATGTTCGACCTCCGCGAGCGCGAGGGGATCATGGCCACGCAGATCACCGGCGCACCCATCCCCCGCCCGCCGGTCCACCTCTGGGACGGCCTCGCCCCGGTGGGCGACGAGGTCTTCCGCGAGCCGCACCCGTAGATCGGGTCACACCGCGGCGATCTGCGGTGTCAGGGGAGCATGATCGGAGCGCGCCGGCGGACCGGGGAGGGCGGAGCGGCCGTGGACGACGATGCCGACGAGGTGGTCTTCGCCGAGATCTATCCACGCCTCCGCCGGTTCGCCGCCGTCGTGGCACCGCTCGACCTCGATCCCGATGACCTCCTGCAGGAGGCGGTCGCCCGCGCCCTGCGCACCGGCCCTCTGGTCCGACTCGACCACCCCGTCGCGTACCTGCGCCGGACGATGCTGAACCTGGCGTCGAACCACAACCGCACGCGAGGTCGCGAGCGACGGGCCCACGTCCGCCTCGCCCCGACCGAGGCCGCTCCCAGCCTCGAGGCCTACCCGTCCGACCTGGCCGACCTCGAGCGGGTGAGCCCCGAGGACCGGGCCGTGCTCTACCTCGCCGACGTGGAGCGCCTGCCGCTCGACGAGGTCGCAGCGGCCCTGGGCATCCGCCCGGCCACGGCCCGAGCGCGGGCGTCCCGAGCCCGCGCCCGACTTCGAGACGCCCTCGCCGAGCAAGGAGACCTTCCGTGACCTCGCCGAACGAGCCCGACGATCGCCTGGCCTCAGCACTCCGGACGCGCGCCGAGCGCGGTCATCCTCGGGGATCCGCCGCCACCCTCGCCGGGGCCCGCGCCCTGGCCGCCGACGCAACCCTGCCCACCGACACCACCCGACCGGCGGGCCGCCGCTGGGCCACGGCGGCCGCCGCCGTCCTCGTGATCGGTGCCGTTGCGGGCGGGATCTGGGTGGCGAGGGTCGACGAGCCGGGCGACGGGACCCTCGACAGCACCGCACCCGAGCTGTGCGAGCTGCTGGCCGCGCCGGTCATCGCGCCCACCGAGGGGGAGCCGGACGTGGTCGCGTACCTCTACCCGGGCACGTCGCCCGAGCGGCGCGCCGAGATCGCCCGGAGCCTTCGCGGCACGCAGGTCGACCATGTGCAGGAGGTGGACGAGGCGGCGTCGTACGAGGAGTACCGACGCCTGTTCGCCGACGAACCGGCGATGCTCGCCAGCGTGCAGCCGGACGACCTGCCGACCTCGATCCAGCTCTGGCTGACCGATCCCGACGACCGGACCGACGCCGCCGACTCGCTGCGGAGCTCCGGCATCCAGGACGTCTACGAGGTGGTCGCTCGCGGCGACGGGCCCACGGTGCTCGACGCGCTGGTCTGGCCGGGCCACGACCCCAGCGCCGGCGTCGGGGCCCGTTCCATCGCCACCGCGGTGTATCGACCGCCGTGGCCGGAGGGCGCCGACGCCATCGCCCGGGTGGCCCAGGCGAGCAGCGACGACGACCTGGCCCGAGCGGTGGGCGTGGTCGTGGCCGAGGTGGAACTTCGGGTCGGATCCCGCCTGGCGCCGGGCGTCGGCGTGCCTCCTGCCGTCGTCGACGCCGCGGCCCTGATCGAGGCGACCGCACGGGATCGGTGCGATCTCGAGCCCCACCGGGCGTTCACCCGCTCCGGTCGGGGCGAGACCTCCGACACCATCCCTGCCTCCGGCTCGGGCGACTGAAGCCTCTCGCCCCACCGCCGATGCGGACTCAGATGCCGGAGATCGCCTTCAGCTCGGTGTACTCGTCGAGGCCGGCGTCGCCCCACTCCCGGCCGATCCCGGAGTCCTTGTAGCCGCCGAAGGGCATCGTCGGGTCGGGGGCGTAGCCGTTGATGCCGAACGTGCCGGTGCGGACCCGGCGGGCGACGGCGAGGCCCTGCTCGGGATCGGTGGTCCAGACCGAGCCGGCCAGGCCGTACTCGGAGTCGTTGGCGATGCGCACCGCGTCGTCGGCGCCGTCGACCCCACCGTCGTCGTAGGGGACCACCACCAGCACCGGGCCGAAGATCTCCTCGCGAGCCACGCGCATGGCGTTGTCGACGTCGGCGAACACGGTCGGCTGCACGAACCAGCCCTGGTCGAGGCCGGGTGGCGCCTCGGGCCCGCCGGTCACGAGCCGGGCGCCCTCCGCGATGCCGAGCTCGATGTAGCCGCGCACCCGGTCGCGCTGTCGGGCGCTGGCCACCGGGCCGATGTGGTGGCCCTTCACGAACGGGTCGCCCACCACGAGGGCATCGGCGGCGCCGGCGACGGCATCGACCACCTCGGCGTAGCGCGACCGGGGGGCGAGCACCCGGGTCTGGGCGGCGCAGGCCTGGCCGTTGTTCATGAACGAGGTGAACCGCAGGCCCGCCGCCACCACGTCGAGGTCGGCGTCGGGCAGCACGATCGTGGCCGACTTGCCGCCCAGCTCCAGGCCCACCCGCTTGAGCTGCTGCCCGCAGGTGGCGGCGATCTCCCGGCCGGCGGCGGCCGAGCCGGTGAACGCCACCTTGTCCACCCCCGGGTGCGCCACCAGCGCCCGGCCGGTCTCGACGCCGCCGGTGAGCACCGACACCACGCCGGGGGGCAGGCCGGCCCCGGCCACCACCTCGGCGAAGATCGTGGCGTCGAGCGATGCCTCGGGCGCCGCCTTCACCACGATCGTGCAGCCGGCCAGGAGCGCCGGGGCGAGCTTGGTGGCGATCAGCACCTGCGGCACATTCCACGCCACCACTGCGCCCACCACGCCCACCGGCTCCCGCCGCAGCAGGAACGGCAGGTAGCGACCCGCCTTGCGCTCCTCCCACGGGTACTCGCTCGCCAGGTCCACGAAGGCCCGCATCGTCTCGATCGGCGACGCCACCTGGGCGAGCTTCGAGAACCCGAGCGTGCAGCCGACCTCGGAGGTGATGGTCCGGGCCAGCTCCTCGCTGCGGGTCTCGAGGCCGGCGGCGATCCGCTCCACGGCGGCGATGCGCTCGGCGAGCGGCGACGTGGACCAGCCGCCGTCGTCGAACGCGGTGCGGGCGGCTCGGACGGCGGCATCGACGTCCTGCGCATCGGCATCGGGCATCCGGGCGAGGCGCTCCTCGGAGTGGGCCTCGACCACGTCGACCGTGGCGGAGCCGTGCGGCGCGGCCCAGGCGCCGCCGATCAGGAGCCGGTCGACGTCACGCATGCGGCGGAGTCTGCCCCACCGCCCGGGCTGGCGGGCGGTGAGCGGACTGTGCGGCCGATCGTCAGGTGGACGCCGCGTCGATCGCCGCGTAGTCGGCCACGTAGGTGTCCTGCTCGAGGTCGGTGAACGGCGGCGCGGTGCCGGTCTCCACCAACGTCACGAGCTGGTCCAGGCACATGTGGTAGCCGGCCCCCACCTGGTCGGCCCCGGGGCTGCGGGATCCGATCCTCACCTGCAGCGTGAGCCGGGTGCCGCCCTCGAGCGGTTCGAGGTCGTAGGTGAGCACCTCGTCCTCCCACTCCCACGCGAAGCGGTGGGGCGGGTCCCAGGTGACGATGCGCCCGGTGAGGACGGGATCGTCGATCGAGAACTTGGCGGCCACGTCGTCCCAGAAGGGCACCACCACCTCTGCGCCCTCCTCCCGGGGCCCGACGATGTCGGCCGGGAACCAGTGCCGGAGCTGGTCGGACTCGGTGAGCGCTCGCCAGACCCGGGCCGGCGGATGGGTGAGGTGGCGCTCGAAGCGGAGCGACACGCCGGCGTCGTCTCGCACGATCTGGCCGAGCGGGTGGGTGGGGGTCATCGGTGGTCTCCTTCGTTCTTCGGGTTCGCGGCCTCGTCGGCGGCCATGTCCTCTTCCTGCGCCATGGCATCGAGGTGGTCCGCGAGGTCGTCGAGGCGGCCGGCCCAGATGCGTCGGTACGGGGCGAGCCACTCGTCGAGCTCGACGAACGCATCGGGGCGCAGCCGGTAGACGCGTCGGGTGCCCTCGGCGCGCACCGACACCAGCCCTGCCTCGCGCAGCACCTTCAGGTGCTGCGAGACGGTGGGCTGGGCGAGCCCGACCGCCTCCACGATCTCGCCCGCCGTGCGCTCGCCACCGCGGAGCAGGTCGAGGATCGTCCTCCGCCGAGGCTCGGCCAGCGCCGTGAATATCGACATAGAGCAATATTGACGTAGGGCGATCTTGGTGTCAAGGAGGTCGACCGTTCCGCGCTCCGGTCCCGGGCGCCCCCGCCGACCGACCCCTAGGGTCTGGCGCCGTGGACACCCAGGACCAGCCCGTCATCGTCGCCTCGTGCCGCACCGCGATCGGCACCGCCTTCCGAGGGAGCCTCACCGAGACCTCGGCGTTCGACCTGGCCGAGACGGTGGTGCTGGAGGCGCTGCGCCGCTCGGGCCTCGACGCCGCCGACATCGACGACGTCGTCCTCGCCGAGGCGCTCTACGGCGGCGGCGTGATCGGCCGCCACGCCGCGGTCACCGCCGGCATCCCCACCGTGCCCGGGATGGCGGTCAACCGTCACTGCGCCGCCTCGCTCGCCGCCGTGCAGGTGGCGGCCGCCGGCATCGCCGCCGGCATGGACTCGGCGGCCATCGCGGGCGGGGTGAGCTCCATCTCCACCGGCCCGCGCAGCACGTGGCGGCTCCCTGGCACCGCCGACACCAAGGAGGGCTGGATCTCCCCGTCGCACCCCGACTCCCCGGAGGCCCCCAACCTCGACATGTCGATCACCGTCGGGTGGAACGCCGCCCAGCGCGCCAGCGTGACCCGGGAGGAGATGGACGCCTGGGCGGTGCGATCCCACCAGCGCGCCGTGGCCTCGATCGACCGGGGCGACTTCGTCGACGAGATCGTGCCCATGGAGATCCTGCGGGGCGACGGCGAGCGGGTGACGTGGTCGGTGGACGAGCACCCGCGCCGGGACAGCTCGATCGAGAAGCTGGCCGGCCTCCGTCCGCTGCACCCCGAGATCGAGGGCTTCTCGATCACCGCCGGCAACTCGTCGGGCATCAACGACGGTGCCGCCGCCGTGGTGGTGGCCTCCCGGCGCCTCGCCGACGAGCGGGGCCTCGTTCCCCTGGCCACCATCCGCAGCTGGGCATCGGTGGGTGTGGATCCGGCCGACACCGGCCTGGCCCCGATCCAGGTGATCCCGAAGGCGCTGGCCCGCGCCGGCCTGTCGGTGGG
>JAHBSN010000284.1 GCA_019639095.1 Actinomycetota bacterium | reverse complement strand
CGACCGTCTCGCCCTCGGGCACCAGGATCTCGAGCAGGTAGCCGCTGGCGGGCGAGGGCACCTCGGAGTCGACCTTGTCGGTGGAGACCTCGAAGAGCGGCTCGTCCTCGGCCACCTGGTCCCCGACCTCCTTGAACCAGCGGGTGATGGTGCCTTCGGTGACGCTCTCGCCCAGCTGGGGGAGCTCGATGTCGGCCATGGTGCGTTCCTTCGGTTCGCTCGGGGGTTCGGTGGTGCGGACGGGGGGCGGGTGCCCGGTGGATCAGGAGTTCAGGCTGCGGCCGGTGAGGGCGAGCACGGCCTCGCCGAAGTTCTCCGACAGCGACGGGTGGGGCTGGACGAAGTGGGCGATGTCGTCGACGGTGGCCTCCCAGTTGACCGAGAGGTACGCCTGGCCGAGCAGCTCGGTGACCCACGGGCCCGACATGTGCACGCCGAGCAGCTCGCCGGCGCTGCCGTCGGGTCGCTTCTCGGCGATGACCTTCACCATGCCCTCGCCGTCGCCGATGATGAGCGCTCGGCTGTTGCCGCCCCAGCGGTGCTTGGCCACCGAGACGTCGTGGCCGGCGTCGCGCGCGGCCTGCTCGGACAGGCCCACGAACGCCACCTCGGGGCGGCTGTAGATGCACCAGGCGACCTTGGCGTAGTCGACCGGGATCGCCGGCTCGCCGAGCAGCTGCTTGATCACGAGGATGGCCTCGGCGTAGCCGACGTGGGCGAGGCCCGGCGTGGCGATGAGGTCGCCGATGGCCCACACGCCGTCGACCGCGGTGCGGCACAGCTCGTCGACCTCGACGAAGCCCCGCTCGTCGACCAGGACGCCGGTGCCGTCGAGCCCGAGCGTGTCCGACAGGGGCCGGCGGCCGACCGACACGATCACCGCGTCGACCGGCAGGTCGGGCGCGCCGTCGATGTGGATGGTGGTGCCGGTGGAGCCCGGCGTGTGGCCGGTGACCTGCACGCCGGTCTGCACGGTGATGCCCCGGCCCTTGAACGAGCGCAGCACGGTCTGCACGACGTCCTTGTCCACCGTGGGGAGGATCTGCGGCAGGGCCTCGAGCACGGTGACCTCGCTGCCGAGGTCGGCCAGCATCGACGCGAACTCGCAGCCGATGGCGCCGCCGCCGATCACCGCCACGCGGGCGGGGAGCCGCTCGAGCTCGAAGACCTCGTCGGAGGTGAGCACGCGGGTGCCGTCGACGTAGAAGCCGGGGATGGTCCGCGGCGCCGAGCCCGACGCCAGGATCACGGCGTCGCCGGTGATCTGCGTGCGCTCGCCGTCGAGCCCGGCCACCACCACCGAGCGGTCGGCCTGCAGCGTGCCCACACCCGAGAACATCGTGACCTTGCGGCTCTTGAGCAGGCCCGACAGCCCCTTGAACAGGGTGCCCACCACCTCGGCCTTGCGGGCCATGGTGGTGCCGAAGGCGAGGGTGGGCGCCGAGGACTCCACGCCGAAGCGCGCCGCCTCCCCCACGGTGCGGAACACGTGGGCGGTCTCGAGCAGCTCCTTGGCCGGGATGCAGCCCCGGTGCAGGCAGGTGCCGCCCACCTTGTCCATCTCCACCACCGCCACGTCGAGCCCGGCGGCCGAGCCGTACAGCGCAGCGCCGTAGCCCCCCGGCCCGCCGCCGATGACGATCAGGTCGAAGTGGGTCTTGGTGCCGGCGTCGTCGCTCACTGAGGTCCTCTCGTGGGGGCCGCGGAGGTGACGGCCCGGCCGGCGGCTCGTTCCACCGGCGCGCCCGCCAGCCTACCGAGCGGACCCCACCCCCGATCCGAGCGCAGTCGCGCGCCCGGGGCCGCCGCGGCCACTCAGCCGGTGTAGGCCGGCACGCCGCCCACCGCCAGAGCGGGCGGCGCCTCGGTCCCGCTCGCGCCCGACGGCGGTGAGGTCTCGGTGGGCATGCTGGTGGTGCTGGCCGTGACCGCCGTCGGATCGGCGAAGGGGGCTGGGAGCACCAGCTCGACGTTGCGGGCGAGCAGGTCGCCGGCTTTGGCCACCGGGTCAACCGACCCGTCGTTGGCACCCAGCTCGCGCGCCAGGCCGGCGAGACCGATCACATCGGCCGCGCCGAGGTCGACCGCCGCCGGCGCCGCGTGCTCGATCATGGTGCCGAAGATCGAGATGGTGCCGTCGCGGTTGTCGGCGATCTCCACCACGCGGGCCTGCTGGGGCCAGTCGACGTGGCTGGCCGTGGTGATCTCCCAGAACCCGCTGGTGTGGCCATCGGGACGGCGGTGCGCGGCCAGCTCGTTGGTGTGGGTGTGGCCGTTCACCCAGGCCACCACGTTGGGGTAGCGCAGCACGGTGGCCACGACCTCGGCGCCCAGGATCCGCCGCTCGCCCGGATGGGCCTGATCGGGGTCGGTGGCGTCCATGGTCCCCGACGTGTGGTGGCTGAAGAGCACCACGAGCCGGTCGTGCCCGTTGCTGCGGACCACGCTGCCGTCGGGGGCGAGGTGGCGCTCGTGGTGGGCGGCGAGGCGCTCCTCCAGCCAGGCGAGCTGGCCGGCGCCGAGGGAGCCACCGGCGCCGTTGGGGCCGCCGGCGTGGTTGGTGGTGTCGAGCCCGATGCCCACCACCCCCGGCGCCAGCTCGAACTCGTAGTAGAGGCGACCCTCGGTGGCGTCGTCGGCGTCGTAGCCGTGCGAGCCCGTCGCGGAGTGCAGGTGGGCGTCGAGCCAGTCGTCGACGGTGGCGGTGCGGCGGTCGGGGTCGGGGCTCACCGGGCGCGACGGGATGGCGCCGCTGCGCAGGTCGCGCAGGATCCCCTCCGAGTCGAACATCACCTTCAGCACGAACTCGATGCCGCCGACCCCGGCGGGCAGCGCGGTCATCTTCCGGTCCCCGGTGAACACGGCATCGAGGGCGTCGGAGCGTGCCGCGTTGCCCTGCACGTTGCAGTCGTGGTTGCCGTAGACCGAGTACCACGGCACGTGGAGGCCCGGGGAGCGGAACGGCACCAGGGATCGCTCGAGCAGGCCGGGCACGTCGGGGTAGCCGAGGTCGGCCTTGTAGTCGTCGTCGATGCCGGGCTCGGGGTGCCACCACCGCGTGCTGCGGGTGACGCCGTCCTGGGCGCCCTCGTAGGCGCCGAGCCGACCGCTGTCGGGGGTGAGCAGCCCGCCGTCGAGGATCGTCACCAGCCACCGGAGCTCGTTGAGCTGCTGGTTGTCGACGTTGTCGCCGGTGCAGACGGTGGCGTCGAAGGCCCGGCCGGTGATCGGTCCCCGGCCGAGGCGATTCACCTGCTCGACCATCGAGGTGGCCACGTGGGTGGTGAGCAGTTCCTGCGGCCGGAAGGCGGCACCGAAGAGGGGGTCCACCCGGTCGAGGAACTCCACCCGCCCCGGGCTCTGCGCATCGGTGAGGTGCTGGTCGGTGAAGTGGACGATCGACGCGAGGGCCACCCGACGGTCCTCCCGGCCCGCCTTCGGCACGGCGAGGTCGACCCGCACCGAGGTCGGCTCCCCCGGCCCCTCGGCGAGCCGGCGGTACGGCCCCCTCCCCACCGGCACGATCGTGCCGGTGAGGGTGGTGCCCTGGGGCGCGAGCGACGTGCGCCACGAGCGGTCGAGCGCCTGCGCCGGAGACGAGGGCAGCCAGTGCCCCACGGTCCCGGCCGCCGCCACGCCGGCCGAACCGGCCAGGAACCCGCGTCGGGTGATCCGTCGCGCCATCTGCCCATCCCCTCGTCGTGGCCCCGTCCGCCATTGGACGGCCGCGGAACCTTGAACGTGGTTCAGCTTTGCAGATCGGACCCGAGCGCGCGCCACCGCCCGTTCACCGGGGGTCCACCTCGCCGCTTCGGCGGCTACGAGACGAGGATCACCTGGACGGTGAAGGCCACCAGGATGGCCAGGCCGCAGAGCAGGGCAGCGAGGATCAGCTTGCGGGTGCTCATGGGCGGCCCAGCGTACCGACGGGCCGGGTGGGGCCTACAGTCGTCCGACCCGCCGCACCGCTTCCCCACCTGCAGGAGGACCACCCCGATGCGAGATGCCCTCGGCGCCGTGCAGTCCGTGCTGGTCCTGGGGGGCAGCTCGGAGATCGCCGTCGGGGTGGTGGAGGAGCTGGCCAAGGGACGGTGCCGCACGGCGGTGCTCGCCGGTCGGGACCTCGCGGCGCTCGAGCCGGTGGCCGATCGGCTGCGCGGCGCGGGGGTGGCCGAGGTGGACCTGGTGGCGTTCGACGCCGCCGACCCGGCGAGCCACCAGCGGGTGGTCGACGACGTGTTCGCCGCCCACCCCGACCTCGACGTCGTGATCCTCGCCTTCGGCGTGCTGGGCGACCAGGACGAGTTCGACCGGGACCCCGTGGCCGCGGCCGAGGCGGTGGTCACCAACTTCGCCGGCGGGGTGTCGTCGGGCCTGGCGGTGGCCCAGCAGCTGCGGCGTCAGGGCCACGGCACGCTCGTGGTGATCACGTCGGTGGCCGGCGAGCGGGCCCGGGCCGACAACCTGGTCTACGGCTCCACCAAGGCCGGCCTCGACGCCTTCGCCCAAGGGCTGGGCGACCGCCTGGCGGGCAGCGGGGCGTCGGTGATGGTGGTGCGGCCCGGCTTCGTGCGCACGAAGATGACCGCCCACCTGACCGACGGACCCATGGCCACCACCGTCGAGGCGGTGGCCGCCGACGTGGTGGCCGGGCTCCAGCGCGGCGCCCACACGGTGTGGTCCCCCGCCAAGCTCCGCCCGGTGTTCGCCGTGCTGAAGCTGCTGCCCCGCCCCATCTGGCGGCTGGTCGCGGCGCGCCGCTGAGCGGATCGGTTGCCGCGGGCCGGGTCGGCGACGAAGATCGCGGCGAACCTCCCGCCGCACCAACGATTCCGTCAAGGGGAACCGGCCATGACCGACGTCGCCGCCACCGCCACCGCCTCCCTCGCCGGGGGCCCGACGCTCCCGCAGGAGCGGCGCCTGGTCACCGAGGTGCCCGGCCCGAGATCGCTCGAGCTGCACGCCCGCCGCACCGCCGCGGTGGCCGCCGGCGTGGGAAGCACGCTGCCGATCCAGGTGGTGGCCGCCGGCGGCGGGGTGATCGTGGACGCCGACGGCAACTCGCTGATCGACCTCGGGTCGGGCATCGCCGTGGTGAACGTGGGCAACGCGGCCACGCCGGTGGCCGAGGCGGTGGCGGCCCAGGCCGCGTCGTTCACCCACACCTGCTTCATGGTCA
>JAHBSN010000283.1 GCA_019639095.1 Actinomycetota bacterium | reverse complement strand
CTCGGGCGCGGGCGACATGGCCGAGGCCGTGCGCACCGCGGTGATCAACAAGCGCGCGGGCGGCATCGGCCTCATCAGCGGTCGCAAGGCGTTCCAGCGCCCCACGGCCGAGGGCGTCGAGCTGCTCAACGCGATCCAGGACGTCTACCTGGATGAGAGCATCACCCTGGCCTGATCCCCGACGGCGCGACCCACCGGGTCACCACGGAGCCCCCGCCCCGGGCGGGGGCTCCGTCGCGTGCGGCTACCAGCGGGGGAGGAGCAGGTCCCGGTGCCGGCGATCGCCGAGGGCGGCACGCAGGGCCGGCGCTCGGGTCAAGGCTGGGATGCCAGGAGCCGCCGGCTCACGTGGGTACGCTGCCGTGCGGGGAGAAAACCTCCCGTGAACGCACCGAGGAGGCAACGTGGCCGACCTTGACCAGACCGATGCGCCGATCGAGCTCGATCGGGTGATCATCCGCTTCGCCGGCGACTCCGGCGACGGGATGCAGCTGACGGGAGACCGCTTCACCAGCGCGAGCGCGGTGTTCGGCAACGACCTCGCCACGCTGCCGGAGTTCCCGGCGGAGATCCGCGCTCCCGCCGGGACGTTGGCCGGCGTGTCGGCGTTCCAGGTCCACATCTCCGACCACGAGATCACCACCCCCGGCGACGCGCCGAACGTGCTGGTGGCGATGAACCCGGCGGCGCTGCGCTCCGAGCTGCACCTGATGGCCGACGGTTCCACGATCATCGTCAACACCGACGCCTTCGACGAGCGCAACCTCACCAAGGCCGGCTACGACGCCAGCCCCCTCACCGACGGATCGCTGGCCCGCCACACGGTGTACGAGGTCCCGATGACCTCGCTCACGAAGGACGCCGTGGCGCCGCTCGGCGTGAAGCCCCGAGACGCGGAGCGCTCCAAGAACTTCTTCGCCCTCGGCCTGATCAGCTGGATGTACACCCGGCCGTCGGAGCCGACGCTCGCCTGGATCGACGAGAAGTTCGGGTCCAAGCCGCAGGTGGCGGCGGCCAACCGTGCGGCGTTCACCACCGGGCACGCCTTCGGCGAGACCGCGGAGCTGTTCGAGCACGCGTACTCCATCCGCCCGGCCACGGTCCCGGCCGGCACCTACACGAACATCACCGGCAACACCGCGCTGGCCTGGGGGCTCGTGGCGGCCGGGCAGCTCGCGAAGCTGCCGGTGTTCCTCGGCAGCTACCCGATCACCCCGGCCTCCGACATCCTCCACGAGCTGTCCAAGCACAAGAGCTTCGGGATCCGCACGCTGCAGGCCGAGGACGAGATCGCCGGCATCGGTTCGGCCCTCGGCGCCGCCTTCGGCGGCCACCTGGGCGTCACCACCACGAGCGGTCCGGGCATCGCCCTGAAGTCCGAGACGATGGGCCTGGCGGTGAGCCTCGAGCTCCCGCTCGTGATCATCGACGTGCAGCGGGGCGGGCCGTCCACGGGCCTGCCCACCAAGACCGAGCAGGCCGACCTCCTCCAGGCCATGTACGGCCGCCACGGCGAATGCCCCATGCCCATCGTGGCCGCCTACACGCCGGCCAACTGCTTCGATGCCGCCATCGAGGCCGCTCGGATCGCACTGAAGTTCCGGACGCCGGTCCTGCTGCTCTCCGACGGCTACCTCGCCAACGGATCGGAGCCGTGGCGGCTCCCCGAGGTGAGCGACCTACCCGACATCTCGGTGGCGTTCGCCACCGAGGCGAACCACGTGGACGCCGAGGGCAACGAGGAGTTCTGGCCGTACCTGCGCGATCCGCAGACCCTGGCCCGGCCGTGGGCGGTGCCGGGCACCCCCGGGCTCGAGCACCGCATCGGCGGCATCGAGAAGCAGGACGGGTCGGGCAACATCAGCTACGACCCCGCCAACCACGAGCACATGGTCCACCTGCGGGCCGAGAAGGTGGCGGGCATCGCCACCGACATCCCTCCGGTGGAGGTGCACGGCGACGTCGACGATGCCGAGCTCCTGGTGGTGGGCTGGGGCTCCACCTGGGGCGCCATCGACGGCGCCGCCAACCGGTGCCGGGCCCGCGGCCACAAGGTCGCCTACGCCCACCTGGTGCACCTCAACCCCTTCCCGTCGAACCTCGGGGAGGTGCTTCGGCGCTACCCGCGGGTGGTCGTGCCCGAACTGAACCTGGGACAGCTGTCCCGCCTGATCCGAGCCGAGTACCTGGTCGATGCGCACACCGTGACCAAGGTGCAGGGCCTCCCGTTCACCGCGGGCGAGCTCGAGGCCGCCTTCCTGAAGGAGCTGGGAGCATGAGCGACGTCATCGAGCGATCCACCACCGCCAAGGACTGGTCGAGCGACCAGGAGGTGCGGTGGTGCCCGGGCTGCGGGGACTACTCGATCCTCAAGGCCGTGCAGATGCTGATGCCCGAGCTGGGTGGCCGCACCGAGAACACCGTGTTCATCTCCGGCATCGGGTGTGCGGCGCGCTTCCCGTACTACATGGCCACCTACGGCATGCACAGCATCCACGGCCGGGCCCCGGCGGTGGCCACCGGCCTGGCCATGGCCCGCGACGACCTCGACGTGTGGGTGGTGGGCGGCGACGGCGACATGTTGTCGATCGGCGGGAACCACCTGATCCACGCGCTCCGACGCAACATCAACCTCACGATCCTCATGTTCAACAACCAGATCTACGGGCTGACGAAGGGGCAGTACTCGCCCACCAGCGAGGTCGGCAAGGTGACCAAGTCCACGCCGTTCGGGTCGCTCGATCAGCCGTTCAACCCTGTGAGCGTGGCCCTCGGCGCCGAGGCCACGTTCGTGGCCCGCACCCACGACATGGACCGCCAGCACATGATGGAGACGCTTCGCCGAGCCCGCGAGCATCGTGGGGCCTCGTTCGTGGAGATCTTCCAGAACTGCAACGTGTTCAACGACGGGGCCTACGAGGGCATCACCTCGCGCTCGGTCCGCGAGGAGATGCTCATCCCGCTCGAGCACGGCCAGCCGGTGCGGTTCGGGGCCGACGGCCACCGTGGCGTCGTGGTCGATGCCCAGCACGGCGCCCGCCTCGTGGAGGTGGCCGACGTGGGGGAGGACGCGATCCTCGTCCACGACGAGCGCCGCGAGGACCCGGGGATGGCGTTCATGCTGTCGAGGCTCTCCACCGGACCCCACGAGCCGACGCCGATCGGCGTGTTCCGCTCGGTGGAGCGCGCCGAGTACGGCGAGCTGTCGAACGCCCAGCTGGCCCAGGCGCAGGAGCGCTCGGGTGCTGGCGACCTGCACGCGCTGCTCCACAGCCGGCCCACCTGGACCGTCGACTGAACCGACCCCGGGGCCGGTTGCCCGAGGGCCCTACGTGAGGTCGTCGGCCGGTGGCGAGGCCTGCTCCGCCTGAGGGGCGCGCCGCTCGGCGTCGGTGGCCAGCGCGTCCACCAGCCGATCGACGTGGTCCGAGAAGACCCCGTCGATCCCCATGCGCAGGAGGCCATCGAGCACGCGCTCGAACTGCGCGTCCCAGCCGAAGGCGTGGACCTTGAACCGGTGGAAGAGGGTGACCAACCCACCGCTCCAGTCGCTGTGGTGGAGGTTGACGGCGTCGATGCCCGCCTCCGCCAGCTGACCGGCGAGCCGCTCCGGGCCGCCCTTGATGCGCCCGAGGCGGGTGGAGTCCACCAGCCGCACGTACGGCGAGGCCTCGCGCCAGGACAGGAGCCGGCCGATGTCGTCGTCGCACAGCCACAAGCGCGAGGCCATGGTGGGATCGGCCGCCACCGTCACCGCCACCGTGGGGGTCCCGGCCCGTGGGTCCTTCACATCGAGCGAGAGCTCGAAGTCGGTGCCGAACGAGGCGTAGACCTCGGCGAGCTCGGGGATGTGGGGTGGGAGGTCGGCACGCGCCACGTCGCGGATGCGGCGGCGCCGCAGCCGGGACCCCACGATGCCGTCGTGGTCGAGCACGGGGACGCCATCGGCGGTGAGCCACACGTCGCTCTCGAGCCCGGTGGCCCCCAGCCGCAGGGCCAGCTCGAAGGCCTCCAGCGTGTTCTCGGGAGCATGGGCCCGGGCGCCACGGTGCGCGAAGCCGATGGCGCGGGTGCGCAGCGATGGCAGCAGTGGAGCCATGGGGCCATGGTGGCCGACGCGTCGGCGGTCGGCCACTCCCACCTGCGCCGGGACGCGGACCGACGCTCAAGTTCTGCTCGAAGGTGCCGATGGTGAGGGCGCAAGTGCAGCCCAGAGGCAGGACCCATGGCGACCATTCGAGCGAGTTGCAGCACGTGCGGTGACGTCGAGGTCACGTCCCGTGACGTCACGGTGCGGGTCTGCCGCAACGACAGCTCGGGCGCCTACTCCTTCGCCTGTCCGGCCTGCACCGGGATCGTGGTCAAGGCGGCCGAGCCGCGGATCGTGGAGCTGCTGGTGGCGTCGGGCGTGCGCCTCGTCACCTGGTCGCTGCCGGCCGAGCTGGATGAGCCCAAGGTCGGGCGCCCCATCGACCACGACGACCTGCTCGACTTCCACGCCCTGCTCGAGACCGACGGGTGGATGGACGACCTCCACCGCATGACCGCGGGCTGAGCGCGATCCCACCGGCGGTTGCGGCCGCTAACCTCGAACTCGTGGATGCTGCCTGGATCGCCCCGCCCGTCGCGCTGCTCGCCGGTGCCGGCGCGGTCGCGCTCCTGGCGCGGCGCTTCGCCGCCGCGCTCGACGAGCTGCACGTGTCCCAGCGCCGGCTCCGCCGCGTCGAGGACTCCCTGATCCCCGTGCGGGTGGAGACCAGGCGAGCCGGGCGCTCGCTGGATCGCTTCGACCGCCGGTAGGGCGTCCCCGTGTTCAACGTCGGGGGCCCCGAGGTCGTGGTGATCCTCCTCGTCCTGCTCGTCGTCCTCGGGCCCGACCAGCTGCCCAAGGCCATGCGGACCTTCGGCAACGTGATGGCCGAGATCCGCAAGGTGTCGGGCGGCTTCCAGGCCGAGATGCGCAAGGCGATCGAATCGATCGACGAGCCCAGCTCGTCCAGCGACGGTGGCGGCGCGCCGGCGCCGCGCCCGCTGGCCACCACGCCCGAGGAGGCCGACGTGACCGAGGTGGTGGCTCGGAACCCGGCCACGGCCGCCGAACCGGTCGGCGGCACCGACGCCGCCGGCGTCGACCCCGACGGCGGCCCGGCCGCGGTGGACCCTGCCGACCGGGCGTCGGGCTGAGCCGTGGTCGA
>JAHBSN010000282.1 GCA_019639095.1 Actinomycetota bacterium | reverse complement strand
AGAACGACCGGCAAGATCAGTCCGGGCTGTACTTTGAACCGGCGGTATTAGCGCGAGGTGGACTCGGGGCAATCGCGGACGAGCAGCTCAAGGCTTTGCTGAATCAACGCCCAATGACCATCTCGCATGCTTCTCAACTCGAACAAGAGCGCCTCGCAGCTGTGGCGAAGACCCTGCGCGGGGTTGACCTGGTTGTCGTTGACCGCGCCGACGCCCAAGCACTCGCGCTCACGCTTGGCATTGACGAAGATGATCGCCTGCGCGCGTACTTGTCGAAGGAGCTTTCTTCCTTGAACAGCGGTTCCCATCGAAGACGAGGCAGTCCAGATGTCTACATTGTTGAAGGAGATGGTGATGCCCGGTCGAAGCAGCTTGAATCTGCGGCGCAAGACGCAGCAGCTTCACCGACCATTCTGCTCTTCACGCTTGGATCTCGCCTCGGGGTAACCCTCCAGCGTCTTCTGGTCGATGTGCATGACGCGTGGCGACCTACAGGGTTCGACCCAATCGTCAAAGGTCTAGTTGTACATGCGCACCCCGAGGACTCTCGCGCTTGGGCGGCCGTACGGAACGCATTCTGGCATGGAGCGCAGTCTACCCTTGTTGCCTTATGGCTGACTTACCTGCCCCATCGCTCGCCCCTGGATGACGAGAGGTTGCTCTTGGAAACGGCGGCGAAGCGCAAAATGCCAAAGGCAGTTCGATCTGTCTTAGAGCCTAGGCTCGCAGACCTTCAGGCCAACGCAGCCACGGGCGCCCATGTTCGTCCATTTTGGAGTTCGGATGGACCTCCGTCTTTACGTCGGACATCCCGATACGGAGATCAGCTAATAGATAGAGTCACCCTGGTTGCAGTGGGATCCGCGATGCAACGGTCGCGCCTCATAAACCGACCCGGCGGTGGACCCTTTTGGTACAAGTTTGATGTCCCGAAGATCTTTCGGTCCTATTTTGACGGACTGATTCACGCGTCCGCAATGCGATGGTTGCAGCCGCGCGAGGGTTGGTGGGGGGCGACAGACGAAGACCAGAAGCTGCTTGTGGTGGAGGCTATGAATCAAGCGCCAGGGGATTGGAACCTCGTCTTGCCAGAAATGCTTCTGGCGAGCGCACTGGGGAAAGTGCCCGAGGTTATGTATGAGGAACTCCTGCCAGCTGCAGACCGGGCGATGAAGTCAACCATGAGTCCTGCGGCGAAGGCTTGGGTGCGGCTCGGTCTACATCTCATCGACGCCTGAGTCCGTTACTGACCACAGCAGCGGTAGGTAGACATGCCACCCGCTGCATGGGTGACCGTGCGCAACCCCCTTCAGGTCACGAGCAGGCGCTTCAACAACTTGCCGGTCGGGAGGCGGGGGAGGTCGTCGACGAAGCGGACCTCTCTCGGGCACTTGAAGTGGCTCAGGCGGTCGCGGCACCAGGCGATCAGCTCGTCGGGCGTCGCAGCGGCGCCCGGGGCCAGCTGGACGAAGGCCGTCACCTGCTCGCCCATCTCGGGATCGGGGGTGCCGAGCACGGCGACGTCGGCCACGGCGGGGTGGCCGATCAGGGTGTCCTCGGCCTCGCGGGGGTAGATGTTCACGCCACCACTGATGATCATGTGGCTGGCCCGGTCGGTCAGGTACAGGTAGCCGTCCTCGTCCACCCGGCCCACGTCGCCCAGCCACGCCCAGCCCCGGTCGTCCCACACCGAGCGGGTCTTGTCGGGGTCCTTGTGGTACTCGAAGGGCCGGTTGGTCTCGAACCAGACCTCGCCCTCCTCGCCCACGGGGAGCTCGTCGCCGTCGGGTCCGAGCACGTGGATGGCACCGGTCATCGAGCGGCCCACCGACCCGGGGTGCGCCAGCCACTCCTCGGGCCCGATGTAGCAGAACCCGGCGCCCTCGGAGCCGCTGTAGAACTCGTGCACGATCGGGCCGACCCAGTCGATGAAGCGGCGCTTCACGTCCACCGGGCACGGCGCGGCGGCGTGGATCACCCGCTGGAGCGAGCTCAGGTCGAACCGGTTCCGATCGGCCTCGGGCAGGTCGAGCAGGCGGATCATGTGGGTGGGCACGAGCTGCACGTGGGTCACCCGGTGGCGCTCGATGGCGGCGAGCAGCTCGAGGGCGTCGAAGCGCTCCATCACCACCGCGGTGCCGCCCAGGCGCTGGGTGCCGGTGGTCCAGCCGGCGGGGGCGGCGTGGTAGATCGGCGCCGGGCTGAGGTACACGGTGTCGGCCGAGAAGCCGAACAGCCCGCCCAGCATCTGCGTCAGGAACGACGGGGCGCCGAGCAGCCGGGGCGACAGCGGCGGCAGGATCCCCTTCGGCTGGCCGGTGGTGCCCGACGAGTAGAACATCCAGCCGCCGTCGTGCTCGTCGGGCACCTCGCCGAGCTCGGCGTCGGCCAGCAGGTCCTCGAGCCGCTCGAAGCCGGGGATGTCGCCGCCCACCGAGAGGCGAATGGTCGCACCCGCCAGGTCCGCAGGGTCCATCGCCGCCACCACGTCGGCGAGCGCCGCCGACGCCACCAGCACCGTGGCGTCGCAATCCCGCACGATGTAGCCGGCCTCGGCCGCCACGAGGTGCCAGTTGATCGGCGTCACGAACAGGCCCGTGCGCATGGCCGCCCACACCACGTCGTAGAACGCGGGCTCGTTCTCCACGAGCAGGGCCAGGTGGTCGCCGGTGCCCAGGCCCCGGTCGCGCAGCAGTCGTGCGAGCCGCACCGACGCGTCGTCGAGCTCGGCGAAGGTGCGCACCTCACCCGAGGGGACCATCACCACGGCGGGCTTGTCGGGCGTGGCGCGGGCGAACGCCGCCACGTGCTGGCCCGCCTCGTGCTCCGCCACGCGTCAGCTGCCCTCGGGCCCCAGCGAGAACAGCCGGGCGGCGGCGCCCCCCAGGTACTGGGCCATGCCGTCCTCCGAGAGCGGCAGCTTGCGGGCGGCGTCGAGCGCCTTGCGGGCCGGGATGACCGGGTGGTCCGACGCGAAGAGCAGCCGCCCCCGCCCACGCGACGAGTCCATGAACGTGACCATCGCCGGGTCCATGTAGGTGGCCAGGTAGGCGGAGGTCATCAGGTGCAACTGCGGCCACTTGAGCATGTACTGGATCAGCAGCGCCTCGTAGGGGTGGCCCATGTGGGCGCCGATCACGGTGAGCTTCGGGAAGTCGATCAGCACGTCCTCGAGCAGCACCGGGTCCTGGCAGCGCGACCGCACCTGCGGGCCGGGGATGCCGACGTTGATCGACACGGGCACGCCCAGCTCCTCCGCCGTGGCGTACACCGGGTAGTAGAGGCGGTGGTTCAGGTCGTACTGCTCCACGAGCGGCGTCACCCGGGCCAGCACGAACGCCGGGTGCTGCGCCAGCTCGCGGAGGCGGCGGACGTTGGCCGAGATCTTGGCCGCCTTGTCCACCGCGGCCGACACGAGGAAGCGCCCCGGGTGCTCCTCGGCGATGGCCAGGAAGTCCTCGGCGGCGAACCCGCCCTTGCGGTGGGCCCGCTCGGGGTCGCTCAGGCCGGCGGTGAGGATGCCGGTGCGGATGCCGGCCTCGTCCATGGCCTCGACGAGGCCCTCCACCGTGGGGCCCTTGGCGAGGTCGGGCCCGAACAGCTGGAGCACGCCCTTCTGGGAGTCCTCCGCCGTCCAGCGGGCGGCGAACGCCTCCGGGAAGATGTTGACCCACGCATCGATGACCGGCACGTCCGACATGGGGCGGGACGCTAGCTGACACGAGCGTTAGATGAGGCGTAGACTCGCCGCATGACCGAGCTCGGGTTCCGACCCTTCGACGCCGACCACCACTACTACGAGGCCACCGACGCCTTCACCCGCCACATCGACCCCAAGATGGCCAAGCGGGCCATGCAGTGGGCCGAGGTCAACGGCAAGCAGCGCCTGCTGGTGGGCGGCAAGGTCAACAAGTTCATCCCGAACCCCACCTTCGACCCCATCGCCGCGCCCGGCAGCCTCGAGGACTACTTCCGCGGCCGCAACACCGAGGGCCTCGACCTCAAGACCATGTTCGGCGAGCTGGACCCGATCGCCGAGCACCCCGAGTACCGCGACCGCGCCGCCCGGGTCCTCCAGCTCGACGAGCAGGGCCTCGACGGCGCCCTCCTCTTCCCCACCCTCGGCGTCGGCATGCAGGAAGCCCTGCGCCGGGACCTGCCCGCCCTCCACGCCGCCTTCTCGGCCTTCAACTCGTGGCTCGACGACGACTGGGGGTTCGACGCTGGCGACGGTCGCCTCTACGCCGCCCCCATGATCACCCTCGCCGACCCGGCGCTGGCCGAGGCCGAGGTGCAGCGGGTGCTCGACGCCGGCGCCCGGGTGCTCGTCACCATCCCCGGCCCGGTGCCCGACGGCAACGAGGGCTACGTCTCCCCCGCCCACCCCAAGTTCGACCGGGTGTGGGGCCTGGTGGCCGAGGCCGGCGTGCCGATGGTGCTCCACGCCGGGCTCAGCGGCATCAGCCACTACGGCAAGTTCTGGCGCAACACCGATCCGGGCGACGGTGGTGGCGGCGGCTTCGAGGGCTTCAAGCACGCCGCCTTCCCGCTGGTGGCGTTCGCCGACCGCGGCATCTCCGACACCCTCGCCGCCATGGTCTGCCACGGCCTGCTCAGCCGCTTCCCGGCCCTGCGGATCGCGTCGATCGAGAACGGCGCCATGTGGGTGCCCGACCTCCTGCGCAACCTCAAGGACGCCCACGGGAAGATGCCGTTCGCCTTCAGCGAGCACCCCGTGGAGCAGTTCAAGCGCCAGGTCTGGATCTCGCCGTACTACGAGGACGACATGACCCGCCTGCGAGACGCGGTGGGCATCGACCGGCTCATGTTCGGGTCCGACTTCCCCCACACCGAGGGCCTGGCCGACCCCATCGCCTTCGTGAAGGACATCCCGGACTTCGACGAGGCCGAGACCAAGGCGGTCATGCGCGACAACGTGCGCGAGTTCCTCGGCCTCACCGCGTGACCGACCCGGCGGGCACGGCCCCGTCGCCCACCGTCGGCGTGGTGGGGCTGGGCAACATCGGCGGCGCCATCGCCGCCAACCTCGCGGCCGACGGCCTGCTGCCCACCGTCACCGACGCCGATCCCACCCGCGCCGCCACCATCGAGGGCGCGGTGGCCGCCGCATCGGTGGCCGACGTGGCCCGCGCCAGCGAGGTCACGATCACGTCGTTGCCCACGCCCGACGTGGTGGCGGCGGTGGCGGCCGAGTGGGCGGGCGCCGCCGAGCCCAGCTCGATCCT
>JAHBSN010000281.1 GCA_019639095.1 Actinomycetota bacterium | reverse complement strand
ACCAGAGCGGCGGGTAGAGCGCGGCCACCACCGCCGCCACGAGCCCCACCCGACGGCCGCCCACCTCCTTGCCGAGCAGGCCGATGGTGGTCACGGCCAGGGCACCGGCCAGGCACGACATCACCTTGTGGGCGAGGAAGCCCTTGAAGCCCAGGACCGACGGGATGGCCAGCCACAGCGTGAACAGCGGGGGGTGGATGGCCGAGGGGACCAGCCGCTGGCTCTCCCGCCAGGTGAAGGGATCCGAGAACCCCTTCCCCTCCACGAGGAAGTTGGCCTGGGCGTGGTAGTAGAACGGGTCGCCGCCGTCGGGGTTGCGGCGGGCGATCGAGGTGAGCAGGTAGAGGCGGAAGGCGAACGCCCCCAGCGTGATCAATGCGAGGCCGATCGCGAAGCGACGGTCGCGCGTGGCGACGGGGCCCTCCGGCCCGTGGGGGTGGCCCGGGCCCTGGTCCTCCATCGGGGCCATCGTAGGACGTGGCCTCCTGCCGGCCGGGGCAGCCGGCCGGTGGCGCGCCGGTAGGGTTCCGCCCGTGCCGTCGTCCCCTCGTGCCCCGCTCGGAGGGCTCGTGCCCAGCGGCGGACGCCGACCCGGCCTCGCGGTGGTGCTGGCCGTGGCCGTCGGCGCGCTGCCGCTCCTGGTGGCCGTGGTGGCCCTCTCGCGCACCACCTGGTACCCCGTGGGCGACCTCGCCCAGGCCGCGCTGCGCCAGGAGAGCTTCTGGGGCCACCCGCCCCTCGTGGGCGCCGCCGGACGGATCGCCACCACGCCCACCTGCGACCCGGGGCCGCTGTGCTTCGGCCAGCAGGGCAACCACCCCGGCCCGGCGATGTTCTGGGCGAGCTGGCCGCTCTGGTGGGTCCTCGGCGGCAGCGGCTGGGCCTACCAGGCGAGCGTCGCCGCCCTGGCGGTGGCCGCGTTCGCCGCCACCGTCTACGTGGCGTACCGGCACCGGGGGCCGCGCCTCGCGTTCGCGGTGGCGGTGGTGGGCGCCGTGCTGCTGCGCGCGTTCGGGGCCAGCGCGCTCACCCAGCCCTGGAACCCCTACACGCCGCTCGTCCCCTACCTGCTGTTCGTGGTGCTCTGCTGGGCGGCGGTGTCGGGCCGGGCCAAGGCGTTGCCCGCCGCCGTGGCGGCCGGGGCCTACTGCGTCCAGTGCCACGTGGGGTACGCCCCGGCGGTGGGCGCCGGGCTGGCGGTGGCCGTGGCCGGCGCGGTGCTCGAGGCGCGGCGCGCCGCCGTCCCAGGGGCCGTCCGGCGCCTCGTCGCCTGGACGGGCGCGGCGGTGCTGGTGGGCGTGGTCCTGTGGATCCCGCCGATCATCGACCAGCTCGTCCACGACCCGGGCAACGTCTCGATCCTGCTCGACACCTTCCGCGACCAGACCGACGAGGTGATCGGCTTCCGCCGGGGCGCCCACATCTGGCTGACCCAGCTCGATCCGCTGGGCAACTGGCTCCTCGGCACCCGGCGCATCCAGGGCTCGGCGTCGGGCGGTGCGGCGCTGCTCGTGGCCTGGGCGGCGGCCGCCACGGTCGCCTGGCGGGCCCGCCACCGGGACCTGAACCGGCTCAACCTGGTGCTGGCCGTCCAGAGCGCCTGCGCCCTCTACTGGGCGCTGCGGCTGGACTCGGACCGCTACCTCTACCTCGTGGAGTGGTTCTGGGTCCTCACCGGGCTCATCGTGCTCTCGGTGGGGTGGACCGCGGCGATCGTGGCCCGGCACCGTCGACCGGCGTGGCGGGTGGACCGTCGGGGCCCGGCGCTCGCCGCCGTCGCCCTGCTCGCCAGCACCGCCGCCTTCACCTACAGCGCGGCGCGGGTGGACCCGCCGGACCAGCGCTACTCCGAGACCGTGGGCGCCCTCGTCGGGCCCACCACCGCGGCGCTCGAGCCGGGCCGCACGTACCTGGTGAACTGGGTCGACCCCGATGCCCTCGGCGGCAACGGCTTCGGCCTGTTCCTCCAGCTCGACCGGGCCGGCTACGACGTGCGCGCCACCTCGGGCTTCTCGGCCGCGGTCGAGCCCCATCGGGTGGGCGACGCGGCTCACGCCGACGCCGTCATCACCGTGGTGAGCGGCGACGACAACATCGCCGCCGCCCGGGCCCTTCCCGGGGTGGAGGAGCTGGCCCGCACCGACCACCGCCCCCCTGCCCAGCGGGCGCGCTACCGCGAGCTCCAGGCGCGCGCCCAGGCCCAGCTGCGCGCCATCGGACGGGACGATCTGGCCGACTCGGTGCCCACGTCGATCTGGGTGGCCCTGATCGACCCGGCCACACCCGACGACGCCTTCGACACGCTCTCGGCCATGCTCGCCATCGGCCAGGGCACCGCCGTGTTCCGCTCGGCCGAGCCGCTCGTCCTCTAGGCCACGGCGGCGGCGCGGGCCCGGCGGCGCCGGAAGGGCTGCTCCACGAAGCGGTACGACAGCTCCGCCAGCGCGAGGGCGCTGCCCAGGCCCACCGCCACCTTCAGCGGCACGGGTCGATCGCCGAGGTTGGACGCCACCATCAAGAAGATGGGCACGTGCCAGAGGTAGAGGCTGTAGCTGCGCAGGCCCAGCCAGTGGAGCGGGCCGAGGCTCCACACCCGGTGGAACGACCACGCCGGATCGGCGATCACCGAGGCCACGAGCGCGGTGGCGCCGAGGGTGACCGCCACCAGGCCGTAGTCCCGGTAGAGGTGCACGTCGCCGGTCTCGGAGAAGCAGCTGACGATGCCCAGCACCGCGATCCCGGCCAGGGCCGGCAGCCGCAGCCAGCGGGCCTCGCCCACCCGCAGCACGCCCCAGAGCGTGAGCAGGGCGAGCAGGCTCCCCGCGATCAGCACGTCGACCCGGGTGTCGGTGCGGACGTAGAGCGGCAGGTAGTGCGCCTGGTCGGTCCAGAGGTTGGCCCGGTGGATCCACACGGCGACCATCAGCACCACCAGGATCGCCGCCTGCACCGCACGGGAGGCGCGGAGCCGGTGCAGGCCGAGCAGCACGAACGGCCACAGCAGGTAGTACTGGCCCTCGATCGACAGCGACCACGTGTGGGACAGCTCGGGCACGAACGGGCGCCCCCACGCCTGCTGGTAGTTGCTCACGTAGAGCAGGGCGCCGATGCCGGACCGGACGCCGATGGCGGTGGTGAGCTCCTCGCCGGTGAGCGAGCGGGCGGCGATCGACGGCCACAGCGCGCGCACCGCCACCGCCGCCACCACGGTGGCCAGTAGGGCCGGGACCAGGCGCCGGATGCGGCGACGGCCGAAGTCGGGCAGGTCGATGCGGTCGTGGCGGACGAGGTCCGAGGCCAGCTTCCGGGTGATCAGGAACCCGCTCAGCACGAAGAAGAGGTCGACCCCCACGAAGCCGCCCGGCAGGATCCGTGGTCCCCAGCCGGCGGTCAGGTAGGAGGCGTGGTAGGCCACCACCAGGGTGACCGCCGCTCCCCGGAGGCCGTCGAGGGGGCGCAGGTAGCCGTCGGCCGAAGCGGCAGGCGCCTGCGCCACCGTCACTTCCCCCGCAACCGGATCCTGGCCAGGATCCACAGGGCCGCCACCCCGTCGGTCCACTGGATCTTCTTGCCCTCCTCGCGGCCGCGCGCCCGATAGGAGATCGGCACCTCGAAGATGCGCTCCCCGCGGGCGAGCAGCTTGCCGGTGAGCTCGGCCTCGATCCCGAAGCCGTTGGACTGGAGGTCGAGCTCGCGCCAGGTGGCGGTGGGCGCCACCTTCAGGCAGGTCTCGATGTCGGTGAGCCACGCGTCGAACAGCAGCGAGGCCCACAGGGCGAGCATCTTGTTGCCGATCACGAACCAGAAGGAGTAGGCGGCGTGGCCGCCGTAGGACCGGGCGCCGTAGGCCACCCGGGCGTCGCCCTCGAGGATCGGCTCGAGGAGGGCCGGGAAGTCGGCGGGGTCGTACTCGAGGTCGGCGTCGAGGATGGTGAGCAGCTCGCCGGAGGCCTCGGCGATGCCGCGCCGCAGCGCCTTGCCCTTGCCCTGGTTGGGGTCCTGCACCACCAGGCGCACGGCGCCGGCGTCGACGAGGTCGGCGATGGTCTCGGTGCAGCCGTCGGTGGAGCCGTCGTCCACCACCAGGACCTCGGTGGGCACCGGCATCTCCACGGCGAGGAGCCGGTCGAGCGCGGTGCGCAGCGTCTCGCGCTCGTTGTACACCGGCATCACGATGGTGAGCGTGGTCACGGCTTCGGCTCCTGCGGGATCGGGGGCCACCGACATCAGTGGGGCCAGGTGGCGGGATCGTGGCCGAAGGCCCGGGTGAGGGGGCCCAGCTTGGCGAGGATCAGCGCCTTGATGACCACGTTGCGCACGAACCAGGGCAGCTGGGCCACCTGGCGAAGCCCGTTGCGGACCCGCTCCGGCGCGGTGAGCGGCTCGCGGCGGTAGTGCGTCATCGACTCCGAGCGCCCGAGGTAGCGCCACTCGGCCCCGAAGAACAGCGACACGACCAGGGCGGCGGTCACGCCGATGGACGAGAACGAGTCGTGGATGAGCAGATCGCCCCCGGGGCGGACCTTGGCGCTCCAGCGCCGGATGTCGTCGAGCGCCGGCCCGAACCGGTGGGCGCCGTCGATGTAGAGCAGGTCGATGGGGTCGGGCACGTCGGCCAGGGCCTCGCCGGAGAACTTGCGGACGTGGCGCACCCGATCGGCAACCCCGGCCCGGGCCAGGTTGGCGTTGAACACCTCGTGGTCCTGGGCGGCGTGGTCCTGGTAGCCCTCGAACTCCTGGGGACCCCGGTCGTTGCCGGCGTGCGGGTCGATGGCCACCACCGCCACCCCCGGCTCGGCGGCCGATGCCAGCACGATCATCGATCGACCCCGAAACGAGCCGATCTCCACGATCTGGCCGCCCGACGGCACCACGCGAGCGCAGGTCCAGAGGCGCCGGGCCTGGCCTGGGGTCATCCACCCCTCGACGTCGGCGACGGCCCGCTGGACCTCGTCGAACGTGCTGGCGGGCGTGGTGGTCATGCGGTCGGGCCTCCGTGCGGCGGGGGTGGATCGATGCCGTACTGCGCCCACAGGCGGGCACTAGGGTGCTCCGGGGCCGCCGGCGGCATGGACCGGTCGTGCAGCGTACTGCACGGGCCTTCGCACCCCGGCCACCCCCTGACGCCCGGAACGCACGTGACCGACACCTCCGATCCCCTCCAGAAGCTCGGCGACATCGCGGCCACGGCCGGGATCCGTCGCATCCACGTGCTCGCCTGGCGGGACCTCGACGACGTGGAGGCGGGT
>JAHBSN010000280.1 GCA_019639095.1 Actinomycetota bacterium | reverse complement strand
GGTGGTCGAGCCCACCGCGCCCGAGGCCGAGGCCGCCGAGCAGGACCCCGAGCAGGAGGGGGCCGGCGTCGTGGTGGACGACGACCCGCTGCCCGAGCAGGCGTCGCTGCACCACGACCTCGATCCGTCGACCGCCGTGCCCGTGGCCGAGGCCGCCGGCGACGGTGCCACCGACCTGTTCGCCCCGGCGCCGATCGCCGTGCCGGTGCCCAACGGCGACCGCCCGGTGGACCTGATGGCGCCGCCCCGCCCGGCGCCCGGCTCGGCGATCCACCTCGTGCCGGCCGACCTGCTCGATCGCGGCGACATGGGCGAAGGCCGGGTCGGGCAGACCCTCGAGGGGGCTCGGGTCCACGGGCTGGAGGTGGTGCACGGCCTGCGCGTCGAGCCGGGGATGCACCCCATCGGCCACCTCGTGGTGGCGGTGAACGGCCTGTGGGTGGTCGATGCGGTCGACGTCCTCGCCGGCAAGCTCGAGCGGCGCGACGAGGGCGACTGGTTCACCGCCGATCCCCGACTCCACATCGGCGGCCAGGACCACACCGCGCTGGTGGCCGCCGTCCGGGAGAAGGTCGAGGCGGTCAACCGCCTGCTGGCCCGCACCGACTTCACCGACATCCCGGTCCGGGGCGTGCTGTGCTTCGGCTCCGTCCAGCCCGGGTGGATCACCGAGCCGTTCGTGCTCGACGGGGTGGCCATCACGTGGCGCCGCAAGCTCGTGGAGCCGATGCTGGACCCGGTCCTGGTCGACCAGCAGAGCCGGAGCGCCCTGCTGAACCTCCTCGTGGACGCCCGGGTCGATGCCCGCCCGGCCACCCCCGCCGCCGTGGACGAGGAGCGCGAGGTCAGCTGAGCCCGGCGGACCTCAGCCCGGCGCGAGCAGGTCGTCGGGTGCCTCGGCCGGCGGGGCCGCCACCTCCCAGCGGCCCTTGCGCTTCTCGAAGCGCCACCAGGCGCCGGCACGCGAGAGGCGAAGCTGGAACCCGGGGCCCGTGATCCGGTTGTTCGACACCGTGATGACCGACGGCGACACGCCGGCCTCCTCCACCGCGGCGCGCGCCGCGGCCATGGCGGCCAGCGGTGGCCGCCACGGGGCCTCGTCGAGCACGGCCAGGCCCGCCTCGCCGCCGTGGCGCCACGCCAGGGCGCGGTGCGTGAGGTCGGGGGCGGGCGCGGCAGCGGTGCTCTCCGGTGCCGGCCCGGCCGGGACGGTGGCCCCCTCGGCCTCGCGCCGGGCCCGGTCGGCGTCGCGGTCCAGGGCCAGGGCGCTGTCGGCGTCGCCGCGCACCTGCCGCCAGGCCCGACGGGCGGCATCGGTGGCCAGAACCAGGAGGCCCGGCGGGTCGAACGGGGCGTCCACCGGCGGGTCGTCGGGCCAGCTCGCCGGCGTGCCCGGGGCGGCCGGGAGGTCGGGGACGGGCGGCAGGGGCGCCAGCTCGCGCGACCACGCCAGGCGCGCGACCATCCCCGGGTCGGCGCCGGTGCCCTGCGGGCCGGTGGCGGCCAGGGCGGCGATGGCGTCGTCGTCGGGGTGGGCCTCGGCGGCGCCGCCGCGGCGGCGGGCCTCCCGCAGCTCGGCCAAGAGGTCGGCCTTGGACCGGCCGCGCAGGGCGAACAGGGTGAACGGGTCGTCGTCGAGCACCTCGGCCACCAGGTAGCAGACGGCGGCGGCGTGCTTGCAGGGCACGGCGTCGTCGGGGCAGGAGCAGTGCGGCTTGAGGTCGCCCCGGCTCGGGAGCAGCTCCACGCCGGCCTCTCGGGCGTCGTCCACCACGCCCGGCTCCAGCTCGCCGTCGAGCAGGGCGGCGGTGTGGCCGGCCCGGCCGGCGATGGCGTCCACCACGCGGGCCCACTCGTCGTCGCCGTAGGTGCGGACGTCGATGCGGGTCCGGTAGTCCAGGCGCCGGCTGCCCCGCACCGAGGCGAGCACCCGGCCCCGCTCCACGGCCAGGCTCGTCACGCGGTCCTGGCGGGCGTAGGTGCGGCCTCGGGCGAGGCGGTTCGGGTCGACCCGGGCGCGCTGCTCGAGCGCGTCGACCCACGCCCGCCCCCACCACGTGTGGCCGAACTGCACCGCCATCAGGCGCCGTCCTCGGCACCGAGGGCCACGAGGGCCCGCAGGTCGTCGTCGTCGAGGTCGCCCACCCAGCCCTCGCCCGTGGTCACCACCGAGTCGGCCAGGTGGCGCTTGGCCGCCAGCAGCTGGGCGATGCGGTCCTCCACGGTCCCCTCGCAGATCATGCGATGGACCTGCACGGGCCGGTCCTGGCCGATCCGCCACGCCCGGTCGCTGGCCTGGTCCTCCACGGCCGGGTTCCACCAGCGGTCGTAGTGGACCACGTGGGTGGCGCGGGTGAGGTTGAGGCCGGTGCCGCCGGCCTTCAGGGAGATCACGAGGATCGGCGTCTCGCCGGATTGGAGCCGGTCGACCATCGCCTGGCGAGCGGCCGCCGGCACCGAGCCGTGGAGGAACTCCACCGGGCGGTCGTCGGTGGCGAGGTGACGGCGGAGGAGGTGGCCCATGGACACGAACTGGGTGAACACGAGGACCGATTCGCCCTCGGCGGCGATCGTGTCCACCAGCTCCGCCACCGCGTCGAGCTTGCCGGACCGACCCGGGAGCGGCCCGCTCTGGTGGAGGAACTGCGCCGGGTGGTTGCAGATCTGCTTGAGCCCGCCCAGCAGCTTGAGCACCAGGCCCCGCCGGGCCATCCCCTCGGCGTTGGCCACCTGGTCCATGACCTCCTCCACCATGGCGGCGTAGAGGGTGGCCTGCTCGGCGGTGAGCGCCACCACCCGGTCGGTCTCGGTCTTGGGGGGCAGCTCGGGCGCGATGCCGGGGTCGACCTTGCGGCGCCGCAGCACGAACGGCCGGACCAGGCGGGCCAGCGCGGCGGCGGCATCGGCGTCCTGGTCGCGCTCCACGGGGATGGCCACCTCGTGGCGGAAGCGCTCGAGCGGGCCGAGCAGGCCCGGCGTGGTCCAGTCGAGCAGGGCCCACAGGTCCACCAGGCGGTTCTCCACCGGGGTGCCGGTGAGCGCGAAGCGGGCGTCGGCGGGGACCTGGCGGAGGGCCCGGGCGGTGCGCGACAGGGGGTTCTTGATGTTCTGCGCCTCGTCGGCGGCCACCAGGCCCCAGTGCTGGGCGGCGAGGGCCGCCGCCTGGCGGCGCACCGTGCCGTAGGTGGTGAGCACGAGGGCGTCGGGGGCCAGGTGGTCGAGTCGGCGGTTGGCGCCGTGGAAGCGCACCACCGGCACGTCGGGCGCGAATCGCTGCGCCTCGCGCTCCCAGTTGGCGATCACCGACACCGGGCACACGACCAGGGTGGGCCGACCGGTGGGGCGGCGCAGCAGGTGGAGGGCGAGGAGCTGCACCGTCTTCCCGAGGCCCATGTCGTCGGCGAGGATCCCGCCGAAGCCGATGTCGGCCATGTTCGCCAGCCACGAGAGCCCCTGGCGCTGGTAGGGCCGCAGCTCGGCGCGGAGGTCGGGCGGGGGCGCCACGTCCCGCTGCTCCTCGATGCGACCCAGCCGGGCGGCGAGGTCGGCGATCGGCCCCTCCACGGTGGCCGACACCGACTCGCCCTCCACCAGCAGGTCGCCTCCGAGTGCGGCGGCCAGAGCCGCCCCGGCGGTGACCTTGCGGCGACGCTGGACGCGCTCGAGGCGCTTCGGGTCGGCGCGCACCCAGCGGCCCCGGAGGCGGACCACCGACCGCTTGGCGGTGGCCAGCTCGTGGAGCTCGTCGTCGGTGAGCTGTTCGCCGTCGACGGTGGCCGACCACCGCAGCTCGCAGAGCGCGTCGAAGCCGAGGCCGGCGGCCCGGTCGGCGGTGGGCGCCACGCTGGTGACGGTGGGCGTCACCTGCACCGAGGCCAGCAGGCCCGCCGGCCACAGCACGTCGATGCCGCTGCCGGCCAGGCCCTCCGCGGTGGGGCCGAGGAGGTCGTCGACCTCGGCGGCGTCGAGCTCCAGCGCGTCGGGTCGGGCGTCGTCCAGGAGCCGGCCGAGCGGGGGCCACACCCGGGCGCCGCGGCGCAGGGCCAGCAGCACCTCCCGCTCGACGTCGGCCCCGAAGCGTCCGGCCACCGCGTCGGGGGCCCGCCACAGCTCGGCGGCGTCGAGCACCAGGCTCGGATCCCGCCGGCTGGCGATCTGCAGCACGGCCCGGAAGTCGGCGTCGTCGGGGGCGGGCCCCGCCTCGGCGCTCGCGCCCATCCCCGCTGAGCCCGGTCCGGGGTCGAGCCGCAGGCCGAGGCCGACGTCGGCCGTGGCCGCCGCGCCGGTGGCCACGAGCCACGAGGCCGAGCCGGCCACCACGACGCGCTCGCGGGACGCGAACGCCTCGTGGCCGGCGGCGTCGGCGGCCGCGGCGGTCCGCACGTAGGCATCGGCCACCGCGTCCCGGAACCGGGCCAGCAGCCAGCCGGGGTCGGCCACCCGCCGAGGCGCCGAGCCGGTCACCTCCGTGGCGTGGGCGTGGGGTGGCAGGGCCTCGGCGAGGTCCCGCCAGTGGGCGAGGTCGGCGGCGTCGAGGGGGCCGGCGCGCCACAGGTCGGTGCCGTCGGCGTCGGCGGTGGGCACGATGCGGCCCCGCGCCACCAGCACGAGCGCGGCGCGAGCGGCGTGGGCCCAGGCCTGGGTGGAACGGCCGGCGGCGGACGCGGCGGGAAGCTCCACCAGTGCGTCGATCGCGTCGGCGAGCGGGACCCAGGTGACCGCCACCGTCCGGCGTCGCAGGGTGCCGCCGGCTGGCACCACCACGGCCAGGTCCTCGCCGGCGGTGGGGTCGCCCGGTCGCCAGAGCGCCAGGCGCCCGTGGCGCACCGCCGCGCCCGGCACGAACGTGGTCTCGGTGCCCGGGCGGGCGAGCAGCGCCGGGTCCACGGACATCCCCACCACGCTACCGACGCGATCTCAGGTCCCCTCCGGCCCGTCGGTGCGCCACAGTGGAGGGACCCGAACCCTGGAGGGACCCGTGCTCGCCGAGCAGATCCAAGCCGACCTCACCGCCGCCATGAAGGCCCGCAACCCGCTCGAGGTGGCGGTGCTGCGCATGGCCCTCGCCGGCATCAAGGAGGCGCGGGTGTCAGGCGCCGACGCCCGGGAGCTCACCGACGACGAGGCGCTGGCCGTGCTGGCCAAGGAGGCCAAGCGCCGCGAGGAGGCGGCCGCCGCCTTCGCCGAGGGCGGGCGCACCGAGAGCGCCGAGAAGGAGCTGGCCGAGCGCGACGTGCTTGCCCGCTACCTCCCG
>JAHBSN010000028.1 GCA_019639095.1 Actinomycetota bacterium | reverse complement strand
GCGATGCTCTCGGTGACGTGGGCGCCGGCCGCCGGCGCCCAGTTCGACGAGGCGACGTGCCCAGCATCGGTGGACACCACCGACGAGGGGTGGATCTGCTCGGTGCTCATCCTGGGCACGCCGAGCAGCTCGCCCGGCGACGCGCAGATCGACCTCTGGAGCCGGGTCCTCGAGCAGCAGGGTCGGCAGGCGGTCACCGACGGCATCGTGTTCTCGGACACCTCGGTCGAGGCCAAGGTGCGGGTGATCTACGAGACCCAGCTCGGGCGCCAGCCCGATGCAGGCGGCCTCGCCCACTGGCGCCGGGCCGTGCAGGGCGCGCGCACCGAGCTCGCCGCCGAGTACGGCATCTTCGGCTCGGGCGAGTACCTCTCGCAGTTCGAGTCGACCGAAGCGTTCGTGGCGGACCAGTACGAGTACTACCTGGGTCGGGAGGCCAGCCGATCGGAGCAGCAGTACTGGGCGGGCTGGTTCGCCCGCCACGGGCTGTCGAACGTCGGCGTGACCCGCTCGATCGCGACCTCGGGCGAAGCCGGTGCGACGCGGGCCCGCCTGCTGTACGAGCTCTACGCCCGCCGGTCCCCCGACCCTCGGGGCCTGCAGCACTGGGCGACGATCGCCGCGTCGTCGGGCTACTACCCGGCCATCGTCGACTTCGCCCGGTCGCCGGAGATCGTGGCCACCCTCGGCCAGCTCGGCATCGAGTCGGCCGAGGCCTCCGAGACGTCGTGACGGGTCGAGCCGGTGGCGGCGGCCGCGGCGGCAGGATCGCCACGGTCGTGGCCGCCGCGGTGCTCGTGGCGGGCTGCGGCAGCGACGGTGAGGCGTCCGGCCCGAGCTCGAGCACGTCGATACCCCGCTCCACCACGTCGTCGTCGTCGACCACGACCGCGGCCACGACCACGACCACGTCGATCCCCGACCGACCGACGCTGGCGGCGTCCTGCAGCTCGCCGGACGGCTTCTCGATCCGCTACCCCGACGGTTGGGAGGCGGTGGCCGACTGCAGCCAGTTCGGTCCCGCGCCCGTGGCGCTCCCCGCACCGGGGACCGACGAGCGGACCGGCTCGGTGGTGGCCCACGTGGACTCGGCCCCCTTCCACGTCGCGAGCCGTCCCGGCCAGGGCGAGCGCAACCGTGCCGCCACGGTCGTCGACGGGCTCCAGGCCGTCCGCGTGGACCAGGTGGCGTCCGGCGCCGGCCTCCACCCAGCGGGCACCCGGCACGTCTCGTGGCTGGTCGACCTGGCCATCGGCGTGGACGACGGCCCGGGCACGCTGGTGGTCGACGTGGTCGACGTGGACGGCGCCCCGGACTTCTCGGACCGGGTCGTCGCGCTGGACGCGATGGCGCGCAGCCTCGACATCGAGGCCGGAGACGCGCCGGAGTCCGACCACGTCGTGGCTCGCCAGGAGGGCGGGGGGGCACCGCTCACGGTGGTGGCTGCGCCATCGGCGAGCCAACCCTCGTCGTGCCTTCGGCTCCTCGAGGACGACGCCATCGCCTGCGTGGAGGCCGTCGACGCGGACGACGGGGTGGCGCTCACCGAGCTCGAAGGGCCGGCGGGGCCGGTGATCGTCGGCATCGCCGGCGCGGACGCCTTCGCGCTCGACCTCGACCTGGGCGACCGGACCGCCTCGGTGCTCCCGGTGCCCTACGCCGGCCGGCCCAGCCGCGGCTTCGCCCTGCCGGGTGGCGTCGACACCCTGGAGTCGGTGACCGTGCGGGCCATCGACGGCTCGACCCTCGCCTCGCACCCCGTCGGCGACGTGCGCCGACCGGCGACGGGATGAGGCTCAGCCGTTCGCAGCGGCCTCGTCGAGCTTCACCCGGCTGTTGATCAGGCCGAGGTGGCTGAGCGCCTGCGGGAAGTTGCCGAGCAGGGAGCGGTCCGAGAGGTCGACCTCCTCGCTGAGCAGGCCCAGGTCGTTGGCCAGCCCCTCGACCTCCTCGAGGATCTCGGCGGCGCGATCGGGCGCGCCGGCGGCCAGGTGGGCGTCGGCCAGCCACGACGAGCAGAGGAGGAAGGCCCCGTCCTGCCCGTCGAGGCCGTCGTCGGTGGCGTAGCGGCGAACCAGGGCTCCGTCGGCGAGGTGGTCCTCCACCGCTCGGATGGTGGACACCAACCGGGGGTCGTCGCGCTCGAGGAGCCCCCCGGCCACCACGGCGAGGGCGGTGGCGTCGAGCTGGTCCCCGCCGATCGCCCGGCTGAACGAACCGAGCTCGTCGTTCCACCCGTCGCGGAGCACCGCCTCGGCCGCCTGCTCGCGGGCCTTCGCCCACGACCGGCGGTCGCCGGCGAGCGCGCCCTCGTCGGCGAGGTGGACCGCCCGGTCGAGCGCCGACCAGCAGCGGAACGTGGAGTAGACGTAGCGCTCGGGCCCGGACCGGACCTCCCAGATGGACTCGTCGGGGGCCGACCACCGCGACGCCGCCTGGTCGGCGAACGACGCGAGGACGTCGGCCGGGTGGGCCCTGTCCAGCTCCATGCGGTCGTAGCAGTGCGCCGCCGCCTCGAGCACGTGGCCGAACACGTCGAGCTGGAGCTGGTCCGACGCCGCGTTCCCCACGCGCACCGGACGGGCGCCGCCGAAGCCCTGGAGGTGGTCGAGGCCGACCTCGGCGGGCACCTCCCCGGCGTGGATCGTGTAGGCGGTGGCGGGCGGGTCGTTGCGCTGGCGGACGGCTCGCTCGAGCCAGTCCCAGAAGGCCATCGCCTCGTCGTAGCGACCGACGCGCTCGAGCGCCTGGATGGCCATCGAGGCATCGCGCAGCCAGGCGTACCGGTAGTCCCAGTTGCGGGTGCCGCCCCGCACCTCGGGCAGCGAGGTGGTGGGGGCCGCCACCACGGCCCCGGTGGGCTCGTAGATCAGCAGCTTCACCGTGAGCGCCGAGCGGGCCACCGCCTCGCCGGCCGAGGAGGGCAGGTGCAGCGAGCCCACCCACCGGTGCCAGTGGTCGGCCGTGCGTCGGATGCGGTTGTCGGCCCATTCCCGCAGCGGGCCCGTGTCCGGCGTCCGCTCGCCGAGCACCATCACCAGGGGCCGGTCCTCGGACACCTCGGCGCGCACCTCCACCCCGCCGTCGACCACGTCGACCGTGCCGTCGGTGGTGAGGTGGACCGCGGCGTCGGACCCCTCGAAGCGCACCCCCGACGGAGCCGCCCGCGCCGGCGCCGCCGCCTGCCCGAAGCGGACGGTGGGCCGCAGGCACGACCGCACGGTGGTGGGCTCGCCGCGCACCTCGCAGCGCCGCACCAGCCAGCGCCCACCCTGGGGTGGTGGCACCAGCAGGTCGGTGACCACCACCTCGGAGTTCGGGCTCGGGCGGAAGCGCTGCTCGAGCACCACGGAGTCGGGGAGGTACCGGCGGCCGACGGGTTCGCCGGCGTCGATCGACCACGAGCCGCCGCCGGGGTCGAGCAACCGGCAGAGCAGGGCGTCGTCGGCGAAGTCGGGCCAGCACATCCAGACCACCGTGCCGGTGCGATCGACGAGGGCGGCCGTGCGCTGATCGCCCAGCAGCGCCAGGTCGGCGATGTCGGTCACCGGTGGGCCTCGCGCATCTCCCGGATCGAGCGGGCCCGCTCGGGCACCTCGCGAGCCGCCTCTCGGGTCCGCGCCGCCACCGCCCCCAGGAGGGAGCGGAGCGTGCCCGGCAGGCTGCGCAGGAACGAGGGGTCGAGCGTGCCGCCCGCCTCGTCGCCGAAGCGGCCGCGAGCGCCGTGGTCCCCGTCCGCGTCGGCGGGGTCGTACAGGTTGTCGGGCCGGTCGGCCGGACGCGGCTCATCGGTGATCTGGCCGCTCCACGCGCTCAGGGCGGCGAAGTGGTTCGTGGTGGCCGGTGCGAGGCGGGCCGCGGCCACCACCAGGCGGTTCCAGGCGCCCACCACCTTGGCCCGACGGGCGTCGTGGGCCACCGCCACCACCGACCGGGCCACCACCTCGGGCTGGTACACGGGAGCGACCGGGCGGATGCGGCGGTCGGTCCACGACCGAGCCCAGTCGAACTGGGGCGTGTTGACCGCGGGCAGGTGCACCATGCTCAGCCGGACGTTGCTGCCCTCGTGGAGGAGCTCGGCCCGCACCGACTCGAAGAAGCCGCGGCAGGCGAACTTCGAGGCGCAGTACGCCGATTGCAGCGGGATGCCGGTGTACGAGAGCGCCGAGCCGACGTTGACGATGTGGCCGCGGTCGCGGGGTCGCATCACGTCGAGGGCGGCCATCGTGCCCCAGACCTGGCCGAGGAAGGTCACCTCCACGGCCCGGCGCAGGTCGGCGGGCTCGATCTCCCAGACCGGAGCGAACGTGGTGGCCATGGCGTCGTTCACCCAGAGGTCGATGGGCCCGAGCGAGGCCTCCACCGCGGCCGCGGATCGCCGCACCGCGTCGACGTCGGCCACGTCGGTGGGCAGGGGCAGGGCGCGGCGACCGAGCTGGTGCACGTCGGCCACCGCGCCGGCCAGTCCGGCGCGCCCGCGCGCCAGCAGGGCGACGTCGTAGCCCTGGCGGGCCAGCTCCACGGCCACGGCCCGGCCCACGCCGGCGGAGGCGCCGGTGACCACCGCCACGGGGTGGGGATCGCCGTGGTGTTCGGTGGCGGGGGCGGTCGGGTGATCAGGCATCGTGCTCCTCTCTGCGGCTCGGGGCCACGCGATCCCGCAGCAGCTCGGCCACGTGGCGGGGACGGCGGCCGGTCAGGTCGGCCACCTGGGTGCGGCAGCTGAACCCGTCGGCCACCACCACGGCGTCGGTCCCGAGGTCCCGCACCATGGGCGCCAGCTTCCGCTCGCCGATGGCCACCGAGACGTCGTACTTCTCGGCCTCGAACCCGAACGAGCCCGCGAGCCCGCAGCAACCCGCCTCGCTGTCGGTGACCTCGCACCCCAGCGCGGCGAGGAGGGCGTGGTCGGCGTCGGTGCCCACCACGGCCTGCTGGTGGCAGTGCGGGTGGTAGAGCACGTCAGGCCCCGAGCCGGCGGCGAGGTCGTCCAGGTCGACGTGGCGGCCCACCAGCTCGGCGAGGCCGTAGGTCTGCGCCGCCAGCCGTCGCGCGTCGTGGTCGTGGGGCAGCAGCTCGGTGAGCTCGTCGCGGAACACCGCCAGGCAGCTCGGCTCCAGGACCACCACGGGCGTGCCCGATCGGATCTCGTCGCGCAGGTCGTCGACGATGCCCTCGAGCCAGCGCCGAGCGAGGGTCAACATGCCGTAGTCGTAGAGCGGCCGGCCGCAGCACCGGGTCGACCGGGGCAGCACCACCTCGAAGCCGAGGGCCTCCAGCGCCTCCACCGCGGCCACGCCGATCTCAGCGTCGAAGTGGTCGGTGAAGGTGTCGAGCCACAGCAGCACGCGCCCACGGGAGCCGGTGCGCTTCGGCACCGCTCCCGACGCCCGGCCGGCCACCGGCCGTCCGGCCAACCGGCGCCGGAGCGTCCGGCGGGAGAAGGTCGGCACCGGACGCTCGTCGGTGAGCCCGGCGGCGGAGGTGAGGGCCCGGTGCAGGACCGGCACCGATGCCAGCCGGTTCACCAGGCGCGGCGCGCGGGAGGCGATGCGGGCCCACCACGCGATCAGGCCCATGGCGTACGCCGGCCGAGGCCGCAGGCGCCGGGCGTAGTGGTGGGAGAGGAACTCGGCCTTGTACGTGGCCAGATCGACGTCGACGGGGCAGTCGTGCTTGCACCCCTTGCAGGACAGGCACAGGTCGAGCGATTCGGCCACCTCCGACGAGCGCCACCCGTCGTCGATCTCCTCGCCGTTCAGCAGCTCCCACAGCAGGTGGGCCCGGCCCCGGGTGGAGTGCACCTCTTCGAGGGTGACCATGTAGCTCGGGCACATGGTGCCGCCGTCGGTGCGACGGCAGCGCCCGACGCCGACGCAGCGCTGGGTGGCCCGGGCCATCGAGCCGTCGTCGGCGCTGAAGGCGAAGGTCGTCGCCACGGCCGCGGGTTGGTGGTCGGTGCCGAGCCGCAGGTGCTGGTCGGGCCGGGCGGCGCGCACGATCTTCCCCGGGTTCATCACGCCGGTCGGATCCCACAGGTCCTTGAAGTCGGCGAAGGCCCGCACGAGGTCGGGGCCGAACATCCGGTCGAGCAGGGCGGCGCGCTGCTGGCCGTCGCCGTGCTCGCCCGACAGCGACCCGCCGTGGCTCACCACGAGGTCGGCGGCGTCGGACAGGAACCGCCGGTAGCCCTCGATGCCGCCGGCGGTCTCGAGGTCGAAGGTGATCCGGGAGTGCACGCAGCCCTGTCCGAAGTGGCCGTAGAGCGAGCCGTCGACGCCGTGCTCCCGGTAGAGGGCGCGCAGGTCGCGCAGGTAGTCGGCCAGGCGCTCGGGCGGGACCGCGGAGTCCTCCCAGCCCGGCCAGGCGTCCTTGCCGCCCGGCACGCGGGCCGTGGCCCCGAGCGCCGACTCGCGGATCTCCCAGACCCGGGCGGCGCGCGCCGGGTCCTCGAAGCGGCGCACGGAGGGTCCGCCGCGCAGGGCCTCGGCGAGGTCGGTGGCGCGCTGGTCGACCTCGTCGGCGGTGTCGCCGCCGAGCTCCACCAGCAGGAAGCCACGCCCGTCGGGGAGCAGGTCGAGGTCCCCGGGATGGATGCCACGCCGGGCCTCGTCCTCGATGAGCGTGTGGTCGATGGCCTCGAGGCCCACCGGCTCGAAGGCCAGCACGTCGCCGACGTGCGCGGCGGCCTCGAAGATGTCGTCGTAGCCCAGCACCACCGTCAGCCGCTCGGGCGGGTCGGGTACCAGGCGCACGGTGGCCCCGAGGACGGTCACGCAGGTGCCCTCGCTCCCGACCAGGGCGCGGGCGACGTGGAACCCCTTCTCCGGCAGCAGCTCGTCGAGGTTGTAGCCCGACACCCGCCGCGGGATCGGCGGGTAGCGGTCCCGGATGCGGTCGGCGCAGCGATCGCGCAGGTCACGCAGCCCGCGGTAGATCTCGCCGGTGCGCCCGGCCTCGGCGACCAGGGCGGCGAGCTGCTCGTCGGTGGTGGCGCCCACCGTGAGGCGGAGGCCGTCGGCGGTCACCACGTCGAGGGACTCCACGTTGTCGGCGGTGCGCCCGGCCATCACCGAGTGCACGCCGCAGGAGTTGTTGCCGATCATCCCCCCGAGGGTGCAGTGGTCGTGCGTGGCGGGGTCGGGTCCGAAGGTCAGCCCGTGGGGCCGGGTGGCGTCGCGCAGCTGGTCCAGCACCACGCCGGGCTCGACGCGGGCGATGCGACGCTCGGGGTCGACCTCGTGGATGGCGCGGAGGTGCTTCGATCCGTCGACCACCACGCCGGGGCTGCAGCACTGACCGGCGAGGCTGGTGCCGCCGCCCCGGTTGGTGACCGCCATGTCGTGCTCGGCGCAGATCTGCACGGCGGCGGCGAGCGCCTCCACGGTGCGCGGGACCACCACGCCGGCGGGCACGTCGCGGAAGTTGGAGGCATCGGTGCTGTAGGCCGCCCGGCTGCCGAGGTCGAAGCGGATCTCGCCGTCGACGTGGGCGCGCAGCGCGGCCTGGAGTCGTTCGTGGTCCGGGCCGCGCCGCGAGCCCACGGTGGGCAGCGGGACCGGCGTGGCGCTCACGATGCCGCCCTCGTGCCCAGGCGCTCGGCCATGGCCGGGCGGAGCGACAGGCCGTGACCCGGCCGACCGCGATCGATGGGCACGGCGCCATCGACGGGCTCGGGCGGTGCGTCGAAGAGCTGGCGCTCGATCTGCACGTGGTCGTGGAACCACTCGACGTGCACCAGGCTCGGAGCCGCCGCCGCCACGGCGAGGTGCAGCGCCGGGGCGCAGTGGGCCGAGACCGGCACCTCGTGGCCGCGGGCCAGGGCCTCGGCGTCGAGGAAGCCGGTGATCCCGCCGCAGCGGGTGGCGTCGAGCTGGAGGACGTCGACGGCCCCAGCGGCGAGGAGGCGGCGGGCGTCGGCCAGGTTCGCCACGTACTCGCCAGCGGCGACCGAGAGGCCACCGGGGGCGCGATCGCGCAGCCAGCGCAGGCCGTCGACGTCGCGCGAGCTCAGCGGCTCCTCGAGCCAGGTCACCCCCGCCTCGGCGAAGCGCTCGGCCCAGGCCAGCGCCTCGGCCCGCTGGTAGCCGCCGTTGGCGTCGACGTAGAGGGCGGTGTCGGGCCCCACCGCGTCACGGGCCACCGCCAACCGGCGGCGGTCGGCGCGCGGGTCCCGGCCCACCTTGAGCTTCACCTGCGCGAAGCCGGCATCGACCCAGCCCCGCAGCTGCTCGGCCAGCCGATGGTCGTCGAGCGACGTGAAGCCGCCGCTGCCGTAGGCCGGCACCCGATCCCTGGTGGCGCCGAGCAGGTCGACCAGGGACACGCCGAGCACGCGCGCCTTGAGGTCCCACAGCGCCACGTCGACCGCGCTGCGGGCGTGGGCGGCCAGGCCCCCCGGCCCGAGGTTGCGGACGGCGAGCTCCATCGCGGTGGTGCTGCGGCGCACGTCGAGCACCGACGAGCCGACCACGGCGGGGGCCAGGTGCTCCTCGACCAGCGAGGCGGTGGCCCCGGCCGAGTAGGTCCACCCGAGCCCGTGGTGGCCGCCCCCGAAGGCGTCCACGAGCACCACGGTGGTGGATGACCAGGTGAGCGTGCCGTCCTGTTCGGGCCGATCGGTGGTCGGGAAGGTGAGGGCGGTGGCGGAGACGCGCTCCACCGTGGGGGTCGACGCCCCCCTCACCGGTGCAGGAACTCCTTCACCTTGCCCTTGACGCCCTGCACGAGGATCTCGCTGCTCGCGGGGTCGCCGTGGAGCATCGCCGATGCCAGGGCCTTCGCCTGCTCGAGCTCCACGTGCGGCGGCAGGGGTGGCACCTCGGGATCGGTGCGGACGTCGAGCACGAACGGGCGCTCCGAGGCCAGCGCCTGGTCCCACCCCGCCCCGAGCTGGTCGGGGTCGTCGACGTACAGCCCGCCGAGCCCGATCGAGGTGGCGTACGCGGCGTAGGGGAACTCGGGCAGCACCTGGGACGCCTCGAACTTCGGATCGCCCGCCATCGCCCGCTGCTCCCAGGTGACCTGGTTGAGGTCGTTGTTGTGCAGGACCAGGACCACGAGCCGCGGGTCGGGCCACTCCTGCCAGTACTTGGCGATCGTGATCAGCTCGTTGATGCCGTTCATCTGCATGGCGCCGTCGCCGACCAGTGCGAACACGGGGCGGTCGGGGTGGGCGACCTTGGCGCCGAAGGCGTAGGGCAGTCCCGGGCCCATCGTGGCGAGGGTGCCCGAGAGGGAGCCCCGCATGCCGCGGCGGAGCTGGATGTCGCGCGCGTACCAGTTGGCCACCGAGCCGGAGTCGGCGGCGAGGATCGCGCCGTCGGGCAGCCGCGGCGAGAGCTCGGCGACGACCTTCTGGGGGTTGATGGGGTTGGCCGAGGTGTCGGCGCGGTCGGCGACGATGGCGCGCCAGCGCTCCACGCCGTCCTCCACGTCCTGGCGCCACGAGCGATCCTCCTTGCGGTGGAGCCGGGGCAGGAGCGCCCGCAAGGTGGCGCCGGCGTCGCCGACGAGGGGCACCTCCATCGGGTAGCGCAGGCCGACCATCTTCCCGTCGATGTCGATCTGCACCCCGCGGGCCTGGCCGAACTCGGGGAGGAACTGCGCGTACGGCAGGTTCGAGCCGATCATCAAGAAGGTGTCGCAGCCCATCATCAGGTCCCAGCTGGGCTTGGTGCCGAGCAGCCCGATGCTGCCGGTGACGTAGGGCAGGTCGTCGGGCAGCACGTCCTTGCCCAGGAGCGCCTTGGCCACCCCGGCCCCGAGGAGCTCGGCCACCTCCTCCACCTCGGTTGCCGCCCGGCGCGCACCCTGGCCCACGAGGATCGCCACGCGCTCGCCGGCGTTGAGCACCTCGGCGGCGCGATCGAGCTCGCTGCTGGGCGGTACGAGGTCGGGCGCGACCCATCCGAGGGAGCTGGGCACCTCCTTGAAGGCGTGCGCCGGCGGCTCCCACTCCTCCTCCTGGAGGTCCGACGGCACGATCACGCAGGTGACGGTGCGCTCGGCCTGGGCGATGCGGATGGCGCGATCGATGAGGTTGGGGAACTGGTCGGGCACCATCGCCGTCTGCACGAAGGAGCTGGCGACGTCCTTGTACAGCGAGAGAAGGTCCACCTCCTGCTGGTAGTTGCCGCCCATGGCGCTGCGCGCCGTCTGTCCGACGATGGCCACCACCGGGACGTGGTCGAGCTTGGCGTCGTACAGGCCGTTCAGGAGGTGGATGGCGCCGGGGCCGGAGGTGGCCATCACCACGCCGACCCGTCCGCTGAACTTCGCGTAGCCCACCGCCTCGAAGGCGGCGAGCTCCTCGTGCCGGGCCTGCAGGAAGCGCGGCCGATCCTCGGCCCGGCCGAACGCGCCCATGAGGCCGTTGATGCCGTCGCCCGGGTAGCCGAACACGGTGTCGACGCCCCACGCTCGAAGCCGTTCCAAGATCTGATCGCTGACGGTCGCCACGCGCACGCTCCTCTCCTGCGTCTGCTCGGCCCGCGTCGGGGCCGGATCTCCACTGCCCGGTCCGGGCCCGATCGAATCGCCCTCGCCGTCCGGGTCGTCGGCGCCGGGCTCCTCGTCATCGGCTCGGACCGTGCCGATCAAGCGGATCGCCACCACCATCAACCCGAGCCCCACCAGCCACGCCACGAGGCCCTCCGGCACGGGTCCGAGGTGGCCGAGTGCGAACCCGCCGCGGTCGCCCGGATCGTGGCGCAGCTTCTGCACGTAGGCCACCACGTCCACGAGCTCCTGCTCGTCCAGGGTGTCGCCATCGAAGCGCGGCATGTTCCCGGGACCGGTCCGGATGGCCTCGGCCACCTCGCGGGGGGACGCCAGGTCGAGCGGCGGCGCGATGTCGCCGTAGGCGAGGGCGCCGCCCGCGCCGGCCGACTGGTGGCAGGCGGCGCAGTCCAGTCGGTAGGTGGCGGCGCCGGCGGCGAGATCGGCACCGGTGAGGTCCGGCGTGGCGGCCTCGGGTCCGCGGACGAAGCCGGCGGTGTAGGTCACGAGGTCGCGGATCTCGCGCTCGGTGTAGCGGACCGGATGGCGCTCGAGCGGATCGCTGGGGGCGTCCACGGGCATCCGGCCCGTTCGCACCACGAAGTCGACGAGGGCGGTCCCCCGCCCGGCGATGGCCGGGCCGCGATCGGTGCCCAGGGCACGCGGGCCGTGGCAGACGGCGCAATCCGCCAACCAGGTGCTGCGACCGGAGCGCGACGGCGCGTCCGTGGTGGAGGCGGCCGCCTCGGGGCCGGCCGACGGTCGCCACGCCACCGCGGCCAGGCAGGCCACGAGCAGGCCCGCCACCGGCGGGAGCCGATGGAGGCCGCGGCGGGATCGCCGGCCCTCTCGTGGGGAGGACGCGGGCATCGACCTCCACTACCCGCCTCGGCCCCGGTGAACCCCCATCCGCCGCGATCGCGGTTCAGCATCGGCGGGACGGGTAGTGGAGCTGACGGCGCCGCCGGTCGGCGGGCGCCGCCCCGATCGCATGCCCAACCGCTCCCGCCGCCTCCCCTGGCGCCGATGCCTCGTCGGCGCGACGCTCGCCCTGCCGCTCGCCGGGTGCAGCGACGGGCACTCGGTGCTCTCGGCGAAGGGTCCGGAGGCGGCACGGGTCTCCGCCCTCGGCTGGGGCATGATCGTCGTCTCGTCGGTGATCTCGGCGGTGGTGTTCGGCCTCCTCGCCGCCTCGCTGTTCCCCTCCGTGCGCGAGCGGTTCCGCCGCCACGACGAGACCGCCCTGGTGCGCTGGGGGGGCGTCGCCCTGCCCGTGGTGGTGCTGTTGGCCCTGTCGGGCCTGACGGTGGCGGCCATGGTCCCGAGCGACGACCGCGACGGCACCCTGGAGCTCACCGTGGTGGGACACCAGTACTGGTGGGAGGTCACCTACCCGGGCACCGGCGCCGTGACCGCCAACGAGATCCACATCCCGGCCGGCCGACGCGTGCGGGTGGCGCTCGAGTCCCCCGACGTCATCCACTCGTTCTGGGTGCCGTCGCTGGCGGGGAAGATCGACATGGTGCCGGGCCGCACGAACCACCTGGTGCTGGAGGCCGACCGGCCCGGCACCTACCGGGGGCAGTGCGCCGAGTACTGCGGCGCCCAGCACGCCCGCATGGCGTTCGTGGTCGTGGCCCAGGAGCCCGCCGAGTTCCAGCGCTGGCTGCGCCACCAGGCCGAGCCGCTGGCCGCGGCGGCCACCGACCGCCCCGGGCGGGCCGTGTTCGAGCGGGAGTCGTGCGCCGGCTGCCACACCGTGCGGGGGACCGAGGCCGACGGCGCGATCGGCCCGGACCTGACCCACCTCGCCGACCGCGACACCATCGGCGCCCTCACCCTGCCCAACGACCGGCGCGAGGTGCGGGCCTGGGTGCGCGACGCGCAGCAGTTCAAGGCGGGCGCCGAGATGCCGCCGATCGACCTCAGCAGCGAGGACCTGGACGCGATCGTCGACTACCTGGAGCACCTCCGGTGACCGCCACCGTCGAACCCGTGGCCGTGCCTGACGCCGCGTCCCCGTCGCTCGACGCCGTGTGGGAGGACCGTCCCGGGATCCCCGGGTTCCTGACCACGGTGGACCACAAGCGCATCGCCGTGCGCTACCTCGTGACCGCCACCGCGTTCCTCTTCATCGGCGGCCTCGAGGCGATGGTGCTGCGAGCGCAGCTGGCCGGGCCCAACGGCACGGTGGTGGATGCCGACACCTACAACCGGATCATGACGATGCACGGCACCACCATGATCTTCCTGTTCAACACGCCGGTGTTCGCCGGCTTCGGGAACTACCTGGTGCCGCTGCTGATCGGCGCCCGGGAGATGGCGTTCCCGCGGGTGAACGCCTTCAGCTACTGGGTGTACCTCGGGTCGGGGTCGCTGCTCTACAGCAGCTTCCTCCTCCACGCCGTGCCCGACGGCGGCTGGTTCGCCTACACGCCGCTCACGTCGTCGGCGTACAGCCCCGACGTGGGCCTGGACCTCTGGGCCATGGGCATCGTCTTCCTCGGCATCTCCACCACCGCCGGCGGCATCAACTTCATCGTGACGATCTTCCGCATGCGCGCCCCCGGCATGACCCTCAGCCGCCTCCCGCTGTTCTGCTGGGCGATCCTCACCATGTCGTTCATGATCGTGTTCGCCCTGCCGGCGATCACCCTGGCCGGGGTGCTGCTGGAGCTCGACCGGACCTTCGGCATGCAGTTCTTCTCGCCGGCCGGCGGCGGGGATCCCCTGCTCTACCAGCACCTGTTCTGGATCTGGGGCCACCCGGAGGTCTACATCCTGTTCATCCCCGCCACCGGGATCATCTCGATGGTGGTGGCCACCTTCAGCGGCCGGCGGGTGGTGGCCTACCACCTGGTGGTGGCCGCGCTGGTGGCCACCGGCTTCATCAGCTTCGGGCTGTGGATGCACCACATGTTCGCCACCGGCGTGCCGTTCCTCGTGGCCAGCTTCTTCTCCGCGGCCAGCCTCGTGGTGGCCATCCCGAGCGGCGTCCAGATCTTCGCCTGGCTGGCCACCATGCTCACCGGGCGCGTCCGCCTCGAGGTGCCGATGCTCTTCGCCATCGGCTTCGTGGTCACGTTCGTGATCGGCGGCATGACCGGGGTGATGGTGGGCGTGGTGCCCTTCGACCAGCAGGTGACCGACAGCTACTTCGTGGTGGCGCACTTCCACTACGTGCTGATCGGCGGCACCGTGTTCCCGGCCTTCGCCGGCCTGCACTACTGGTTCCCGAAGGCCATCGGCCGGATGCCGTCGCGACGCCTCGGCGTGTGGTCGTTCTGGTTCACCTTCGTGGGGACCCAGCTCACCTTCTTCCCCCAGCACATCCTCGGGCTCGAGGGCATGCCGCGGCGCGTCTGGACCTACCCCGAGGGGCTCGGGTGGGATGGCCCCAATGCGCTGTCCACCGCGGGTTCGGTGGTGCTCGGCGTCGGGCTGCTCCTTTCGGTGGTGGCCTTCGCCCTGGCGTGGCGCCGGGGCGAGCCGGCCGACGCCGACCCGTGGGGCGGCGAGACGCTCGAGTGGGCGATCCCCTCGCCCCCGCCGCCGTACAACTTCGCCGGCGTGCCCATCGTCCGCAGCGACGCGCCGATGTGGGACGACGACCCGCCGCGGGCCATCACCCACCTCGACGGCGAGGACCTCACCGTGCCCCACGACGGGCACCACCGCGCCGTGCTGACCTCGCCCCTCGACGCCGCCGGCCTCGAGGCGGTGAGCATGCCCGAGCCGTCCTACACGCCGCTCGTGGTGGCCGGTTCGCTCACGTTGCTGTGCGTGGCGGTGATCGCGTCGTCGTGGCCCATCGGGCTGGTGGCGGTGGTGGTGGCCTCGGCGGCGCTGATCCGCTGGCACGACGGGATCGGCAGTTGAGCTCGCCCGCCATCGCCCCCGGCGAGCCGCTCGCCACCACGGCCGGCGACCGGCCCTACGCGCTCGCCCGACCGCTCGGCTGGTGGGGCGTGGTGGGCCTCATCGCCACCGAGGCCACCCTCTTCGGCCTCCTGCTGTTCGTGAACTTCTACCTGCGCGCCAACGCCGACGCCTGGCCGCTCGGCGACATCGCCGACCCCGAGCTGGTGAAGAGCGGGATCCGCTCGGTGATCCTGGTGGGGTCGAGCGTGCCCGTGGCGCTCGCCGAGCGGGCCCAGCGCCGCGGTCACCAGCGGGCCTTCCGCCGCTGGCTCGGCGTGACCCTGGCCCTGGCCGCGGTGTTCCTGGCCGGGCACGTCGAGGAGTACGTGACCCTGTGGTCGGAGTTCCGCCCGGACACGAACGCGTACGGCTCGGTCTTCTACACGATCACCGGCCTGCACGCCCTCCACCTCGTGGTGGGCATGGCGGTGCTCACCTACCTGCTCGTGCAGAGCGCACGCGGACGCTACGACGGCGTGCCCGAACCCCACGGCGTGTCGGCGGGGATCCTGTACTGGCACTTCGTCGACGCGGTGTGGATCGCGGTCTACACGTCGCTCTACCTCTCGGTGACGCTCTCGTGAGCGGTCCGTGGGTCGGCGGCCCACCCCCACCGGCCGGCACCGGCGGACGACCGTCGATCCTCACCCTCTCGTGGTTGCTCGGCGCTGGGCCGATCGTGTGGATCGTCCACCTGAGCGGGTCCGCGGCGCTGGTGCCCCTGGCGTGCGAGCACCCGTGGGCCACGTCGGTCATCAACGCCTTCACCGTGGCCTGCGCCGCACTGATCGGGTGGGCCGGCGCGTGGTCGGCGCGCGTGCTCGCCCGCCACCGGCCCGAGGGCCCCACCCCCGACGAGGTGATCGCCGTCCTGGCCACCCTCGCCCTGCTGTTCAACGTCATCTCGCTGCTCGTCACCGTGCTCGAGGGCGCGCCGGTGCTGGTGCTCGACGCGTGCCCGGTCTGATCGAGCCGTCCGAGGCCTGGCGCGCCTGGCCCTTCGATCCGGCCTCGGTGCTCCTGCTCGCCTTCGCCGCCGTGGCCTGGGAGGCCGCCGCCCGACGCGGGCCCCGACCGGCCGGGTCGGCGTGGTGGTGGGCCGGGCTGGCCGTGCTCGCCGTGGCCCTCCTGACCCCGCTCGACGAGGTGGCCGAGGAGCTGCTGTCGGCGCACATGGTGCAGCACCTGCTGATCGGCCTCGTGGCGCCGCTGCTCATCGTGCGGGCCCATCCCGGCCGGGTGCTCGGCCGCCACGTCCACCCCGCCGTGCGCCGCGACGTCGGCCGGCGCGTCCACCCGATCCTGCGCGCCGCCACGCCCCTCGGCCTGGCCGTGGTGGCGGCGCACGTGGTCGTGTGGTGGGCCTGGCACCTGCCGGCGCTCTACGACCTGGCGGTGGCCGACAGCCGCGTCCACCTCCTGGAGCACGCATCCCTCTTCGCGTCGGGGTTCGCCCTGTGGGCGGTGGCCTGGCCGGCCGGTCCGGTGCGCCAGCGGGGCGGCGCTGCGGTGCTGGTGATCTTCCTGGCCGCGCTGGGCACCGGCCCCCTGGCCGCCATCCTCACCGTGGCGAACCAGCCGCACTACGCCACCGACGCCGCCGCCACCGCGGCGTGGGGCATGACCCGCCTCGCCGACCAGCAGCTGGCCGGCGCCATCATGTGGGTGCCGGGCGGGTTCCTCTACCTGGCCGCGGGGGTGGCGCTGTTCTCGTCGTGGCTCTTGGGGCGGGCGCCCCGGGACCCGGGGCTGAGCACCGGCCGGGTGGTGGTGGCCGACGATCTGACGGTCATCTCGAAGCGCTGACCCGGCGCGGTGCCCGCTCGTCGATGGCCAGCTCGGCCTCGGCCTCGGCCTCCGCGGCGTCGCCTCGGGCGAGGTCCCGGCACCACCGATGCACGAGCAGGCCGACCACGATCGGCAGCACCAGCACGAGCACGCGCAGGACCCACGTGAGGCCGTTCACCGACACGCCGAGCTCCACCGCCAGCACGTCCTGGCTGCCGGCCACGAAGAGCACCCCGTAGAAGGTGAGGGCGGTGGCCCCGATGGCCGTGCGCACCGGCCGGTCCCGCGGCGAGTCGAGCAGGTGGTGGACCTCGTGGTCACCGGTGGCGCGCCGCTCGAGGAACGGCCAGGCATAGAGCAGGGCGAAGGTGAGGCCCGGCATCAGCACGGCGGGGAAGAACTGGTTCGGCACGGTGTGGCCGAAGGCGCGCAGCTCCCAGGCCGGGAAGAGGCGCAGCGCCCCCTCCAGCCAGCCCATGTACCAGTCGGGCTGGGCCGCCGTGGTGACCGCGGCCGGGTCGTAGGGCCCGTAGATCCAGATCGGGTTGATCTGCACGAGCCCGCCCAGCAGGAGCAGGACGCCCACCACCGCGAGCAGCAGCGAGATCGACTTGGCGGCGTAGGCCGGCCACAGGTGCGTGCCCACCACGTTCTCCTCGGTGCGGCCCGGGCCGGGGAACTGGGTGTGCTTCTGGCGGACGACGAGCGCCAGGTGCACCCCGATGAGCGCGGCGATCAGGGCCGGCAGCACGAGGATGTGGACCACGAAGAGCCGGCCGATGATGTCGTCGGCCGGGTACTCGCCGCCGAAGATCCAGAACGCGGCGGTGTCCCCCACGAAGGGCACCGACTCCACGATCGAGAACATGATCCGCAGGCCGGTGCCCGAGAGCAGGTCGTCGGCCAGGGAGTAACCCGCGAACCCATTGCCGATGGCGGCGACCAGCAGGGTCACCCCCACGATCCAGTTGAGGTCGCGGGGCTTGCGGAAGGCCCCGGTGAAGAAGATCCGAGCGAGGTGGACCACGATCGCGGCCAGGAACACGAGCGCCGCCCAGTGGTGCACCTGGCGCACCAGCAGGCCGGCCCGCACGTCCCAGCTGAGGCGCACCGCCGAGTCGTACGCCGCCGAGACCTGCTGGCCCTGCAGCGGGGCGTAGGACCCGTCGTAGGTGACGGTCCGCTGGCTGGGCTCGAAGAAGAAGCACAGGAAGGTGCCGGTGACCACCAGCACCACGAAGCAGTACAGCGCCACCTCCCCCAACATGAACGAGAAGTGGTCGGGGAAGACCTTGCCCAGCGCCTCCCGCACGAACCGGGCGCCACCCACGCGCTCGTCCACGGCCTCGGCGAGGCGCCGGGTGGCGAGCCGGTGGCGGGGACGGTCCGTCACGACGACAGGCCCCACCACCCCGGCCCGACCGGATCGCTGAAGTCGCCGCGGGCCACGAGGTGTCCGTCCTCGTCGAGGCCGAGGGGCAGCTGCGGGAGCGAGCGGGTGGCGGGCCCGAAGGAGGGCCGGGCGCCGTCGGTCACCTCGAACAGCGACTGGTGGCAGGGGCACACCAGGCGGCGGCTGTCGGCCTCGTAGAGCCCGACAGGGCACCCCGCGTGGGTGCACACCTTGGAGTAGGCCACGCAGCCCTGCACGCTCCAGCCCTGGCGGCCGGCGCGGGGCCGGTCGACGCCGTCGGGCAGGCGGATCAGCAGGGTCTGGGCGTCGCCGGGAGACTGGTCGCCCTCGGGGAACACGGTGAGCACGCCGTCCACCGCCAGGTCCTCCGGGCGGATCGGTCGCCCGTCGTCGGTCACCAGACGGCGCCCGCGCCGCCACGGCGTCCGCAGCAGCTTGCGCCCGGGGTTCGGGCCCAGCGCCCGGATCGGCACCAGGAGGGCGCCGCCGATGGTGGCGGCTCCGAGGCCGAGCATGGAGATCAGCACGCCGCGGCGCCCGAGCACCCGCTCGCCGCGCTCGAAGCCGGCCACCGCGGCGCGGCGGTCGGCCGGGGCCGAGGCCAGGGGCTCGCGCTCCTCCACCGCCGTGCCGCCCGGCATGGCGCGCACGGCCCACAGGCCGAGGGCCAGCGCGAAGGCCAGGAACGCCACGCCGAGCAGGCCGCCCTGCAGCTGGGGCGAGGAGTCGCGCGCGAACGCGACCGCCGCGCCGAGACCGCCGACGACGGTGACGCCGGCAGCTCCGAGGGCGACGAGCTCGACCGGGTCGATCGGATCGCGAGCCACCCCAGGCGCTTCCCCCTCCGCCGCCGCTCCAAACCCACCCGACGCCGCGGGCCGTGGGCTACGGCGCGACCACGGTGTAGGTGACCGTCTTGGACGACCGCTTGGTCTCGATGTCGGTGGCGGTGACCGTGAAGGTCTTGGTCCCGAGCGTGGCGGTGGCGATCGGCGCTCCGTCGGCCACCGTGCCCGAGCAGGTGGCCACGCGCACACCGATGCCGTCGTGGTCCTCGCAGGCGTAGTCGGCGAGCACCCGAGCGCCCTTGGGGATCCTGGCCCCGTCCACCGGGCTGGCGATCGTGATCACCGGCGCCTTGGTGTCGGCGCTCACCAGGGTGCGGCGCAGGTCGGTGGTGGCGGACGGATAGCAGCTGAGGTGCGGGGACAGGTCGCCCACGGCGGTGCCGGTGACGGCGAGGTCGAACGAGAGGCCCGGATCCGAGTAGCTCGTGCCGGCGACGTGGGGACGGATCCACGAGCCGGCGGGGGCCGTCACCCGCAACCGGAGGAAGAGGGAGGGCAGGGTGGCCGTGGTGCCGGCACCGATCGGTCCGGGGATGGTGACGAAGATGCGCCGGCCCGAGACGCTGGAGGTGGGGCGGCCCGAGCCCACGTTCGACCAGCCGACGATGGCCTGCGAGATCAGATCGGTGCCGTTCGGCACGTAGACCCGCCACACCATGTTGGTGAGGTTCTGGACGGTGCCGCCGTTGCCACCCGGCGACAGGTAGAAGGGCTCGGGGCGGATCAGCATCGTCATCTCACCGCCCGGAGGGGCGGCCTGGGGCCCGTAGGTGGTGTAGGTGCTCGTGGAGCTGGTGGTGGTGTTGGGCACGATCCAGTGGTTCGACCGCACCTCGCAGCCGAACCCCACGGCCACCTTGGGCGCGGTGGGGGCGTCGTAGCAGCCCGTGAGGAGCGAGCTGCCGGCGAGCAGGGCGGCGAGGGCGACGCGACGGGCGGTGGGGATCAGGCGCACGGGTTCTCCTGGGGGTCGGGCGAGGCCGCGTCCACCGTGGGCGCCCGTGCGGCGAGAGAGACCCAACGTATAGCGGATCGGCGCGGTGCGGGCACGTCTCCCGGGGCCCCGCGCTGCGGGTGCCGTTCGGCCGTGGCACCCTGGCCGCATGGATCGGGCGGCAGCGGACGGCGAGGGCGAGCCGGCCCGGGCGCCCCTGCTCGCCTGCTCCGGGCTGGTGAAGCGGTTCGGCGACCGGGTGGCCGTCGACGGCGTGTCGTTCGCCATCGCGCCGGGCGAGACCTACGGCCTGCTGGGCCCCAACGGCGCCGGCAAGACCACCACCATCCGCCTCGTGTGCGGCCTGCTCGCCCGAGACGGGGGCGAGGTCCTCCTCGACGGCCGGCCGGTGGACCGCGCCCACGCCGACACCCGGTCGGCCATCGGGTTCGTCCCTCAGGAGGTGGCGCTGTACCCCGACCTGTCGGCGGCGGAGAACCTCCGGTTCTTCGGCCGGCTCTACGGCATGGGCGGCGCCGACCTGGACCAGCGCGTGGCCGAGGTGCTCGACCTCGTGGACCTGGCCGACCGGGCCGGCGACCGCGTCGACACCTTCTCGGGCGGGATGAAGCGCCGGCTCAACATCGGGGCGGGGCTCGTGCACCGGCCCCGGCTGCTGGTGCTCGACGAGCCGACCGTGGGCGTCGACCCGCAGAGCCGCCACGCCATCCTCGAGCGGGTCCAAGCCCTCGGGTCGCAGGGCATGGCCGTCCTCTACACGACGCACTACATGGAGGAGGCCGAGCGGATCTGCGACCGGGTCGGCATCGTCGACCGCGGGCGGCTGGTGGCCGAGGGCACCCGCCGCGAGCTGGTGGCGCACATCGCGGAGCACGACCACGTGAAGCTCAGCGCCACCGGCGACCTCGCCGCCTTCGCCGAGGCGTGCCGCGCCGCCGAGGGCGTGTCCCAGGTGGACGTGGGCGCCGGCGAGGTCGACGTGGTGGTGGACGACGGCCGCCGGTTCCTGCCCCGGGTGGTGGAGGTCGCCGAGCGGTGCGGCGTGGCGATCAGCGGCATCGAGGTGACCGAGCCCGACCTGGAGGCGGTGTTCCTCCACCTCACCGGCACCGCCCTGCGGGAGTGACGTGCGCCCGGCGCTGCTGATCGCGGGCAAGGACCTGCGCCTGCGGTTCCGCGACCGCTCGGCGCTGGTGCTCGGGTTCGTGGCCCCGCTGGCCATCGCCACGGTGATGAGCTTCGCCTTCGGCGGCGCGGCCGACTTCCACGTGACCGTGGTGGTGGTCGACCGCGACGGCGGGGACCTCGCCGCCGCCCTCACCTCGGTGCTGCGCTCCGACGACCTGCAGGAGATCCTGACCGTCGAGACCGCCGACTCGGTGGCGGAGGCGAGCCGGACCATCGACGACGGCGACGCGCAGGCCGGGCTCGTGATCCCGGAGGGGTTCACCGACGCAGTCGCCGGCCCGTCGCCGAAGGGCCTCGAGGTGCTCACGTCGGTGGACGACGCCATCGCCGGCCAGGTGGTGCGCTCGATCGCATCGTCGTTCACGGCCCAGCTCGACGCCGACCGGCTCTCGGTGGCCACCGCCCTCGCCGCCGGCGCGCCGGCCGACGACCTCGAGGCCCTCGTGGCCGCGGCCACCGAGGAGCGCCTGCCGGTGGCCCTCGCCGAGCAGGACACCGGCGCCCGCCCGCTCACCGCGCTCAGCTACTACGCGCCCGGCATGGGGATCTTCTTCCTGTTCTTCGCCATCAGCTTCACCGCACGGGGGTGGTACGCCGAGGCGCGCGAGGGCACCCTCGAGCGGATGGCGGCGGCCGCCTCCACCGGGCAGATCCTGCTCGGCAAGGCGATCTCGGTGTTCGCCTACGGCCTGGCCAGCCTCGGGACCATGGCCCTGGTGACCTCGGTGGTGTTCGGCGCCGACTGGGGCGGGCCGCTGCCGGCCGCCACCCTGATCACCGCGGTCGTGCTGTCGGTGGTGTGCCTCACGGCGTTCGTCATCGTGGTGGCCCGCACCGAACGCCAGGCCGAGGGCCTGTCGTCGATGCTCGTGTTCGGCCTCGCCCTCCTCGGGGGCAACTTCGTGGTGATCTCGGGTGCGCCGGTCCTGCTGCGACGCCTGGCGCTGATCACCCCCAACGGCTGGGCGCTGCGCGGCTTCGTCGACGTCTCCACCGGTCCGCACGCCATGGCCGCGGTGTGGACGCCGCTCGCCGGGATCCTCGCCTTCTCCGCGGTGGTGGCGGCCATCACCGCCGCCCTCGCCCGCCGGATGGAGCTGCCGTGAACGCTCGCACGGTGGCCGCCACGTCGCTGCGCCGCTACCTGCGGGATCGCACCGCGCTGTTCTTCGTGGTGGTCCTGCCCATCGTGGTGGTGGTCCTGGTGGGAGCCACCGCCCGCGGGTTCGACCGGTTCGAGGTGGCCGTGGTGGTCCAGGGCGACGGTCCCCGCACCGACGACCTGGTGGCGGCGCTGGAGCGCACCCCGGCGCTGCAGGTCCACGTGGTCGACGAGGTCGACGCCGCCGCCACCTCGGTGCGCCGCGGCGAGCTCAGCGCTGCGGTGGTCGTGCCGGCCGCCTACGACGCCGACGTGGCCGCCGGTCGCCCCACCACGGTCGGCTTGGTGGGCGACCCCAACGCCGGGTCGTTCGCCGCGGTGCGCGCCGCGGTGGCCTCCGCCGTCGACGACCAGGGTGCGGTGGCCCAGGCCACCCGGTTCGCCACCGGCCGGGTGGGTGGCTCGGCCGCCGCCAACCGGTCACGCGCCGAGCGCCTGGCCCCCACCCTCGACCCGGTGGCGGTGACCACCACCAGCGTCGACGCTCGGGCCGACTACCTGCCCGAGGGGTTCAGCTACAGCGCGCCCACCATGCTCGTGCTGTTCGTGTTCATCAACTCGCTCGCCGGCGGCGCGGCGATCATCGAGAGCCGGCGGCTGGGCATCTACGAACGGGTGGCGGCGGCGCCGGTCCGACGCGGCGAGGTGATCGCCGGCGAGACGCTCGCCTACCTCGGCATCGCCCTGATCCAGTCGCTGATCATCGTGGGGATCGGCGGCCTGGTGTTCGGGGTGGACTGGGGGGATCCGCCGGCGGCGGCCACCCTCGTGGTGGTGTGGGCGCTGGTGGGCACC
>JAHBSN010000279.1 GCA_019639095.1 Actinomycetota bacterium | reverse complement strand
CTCGCCGTCGACCACCAGCGCAGCGGCGGCGTCGTGGTACAGGGCGCTGATGCCCAGGATGGCCACCCGGTCGTCGGCCATCAGAACAGCGTGTAGACGGCGACGGGGAGCACGGTGGTGGTGGTGCTCACGGCCATGGCCATCACCATCACGAGGGCGATCACCGGCACCAGCCACCAGAGGCGCTGCTCGGCGCTGAAGCGCGCCACCTCACGGCCCAGGCGCGCGGCGTGCTTGAGCCGCAGCCCGGTGCGGGTGGCCAGCGGGAGCCGGGGTGCGATGGGCGACACATCGGACATGTCGCCCACGGTACCCCCGCTGACGCCCGCCGGTGCGGGCGATCAGCCGTTGCGCCGGTACCACTCCTGCACCGCGGGCCCGAGGTCGTCCCAGATGCGCTCGGCCACGAGGCGGGCCCCCTCCTCGTTGGTGTGGCCGCCGTCGATGAACACGTCCTGGTGGTCGAGCAGCAGCTCGGAGATGTCGATGGTGGGCGCGGTGATCTCCCGCTGGGCCCGCACCTGGGCCTCGCCGTGGCTCGCCTCGGGCTGCCAGTACAGGAGCGTCTCCACGTCGTAGCGCTCGCTGAGCGAGAGGGTCAGGCGCTTGATCCGCTCGTAGACCTTGCCGGCGTCGGTGCCGTCCTGCGGGGTGATGTCGAAGGTGGCCGGGCTGGGTCCGGCCAGGGCCGTGGGCGCGGCGGGAGCGGCCGGCGCCAGGGGGCTCGCGCCCGCCGGCTGGTCGATGCGCCGCAGCAGCTTGTGGACGAGCGAGTGCTTGGAGTACTCGTGCCACACGTCCTCGAGCACGGTGGACGTGGACGGCTCCTGGGCGAACCGCGTGGCGATCGCCATGCCGTTCATGGCCTCCGCCGCATCGGCCACCTGGTAGTGCGCCGGCACCGCCTCGGTGATCAGGGACTGCACGTTGAGGTCGTTGACCCCGTCGTAGAACAGCGAGAGGTCGGGCGGGCCGTCGAGGGCCAGGCGCTGCTCGTAGAGCACCATCTCCTGGAAGTGCGTCCAGCCGCGCTGGCCGAAGTTGGCGACCTCGATCGGCACGCCGTCGGCCTCGGCCAGGCGAGCCAGGTAGGAGGCGATCGTGTACTCGTCGCGCTGGCCCTCGCCCCAGGTGGTGGACCCGCCGAACATCCACACCACGGGCCGGCCGTCTCGCGGTCCCGGCGTGCGGTAGGAGCGCCGGGTCCAGCCGTCGACGTTCAGGTAGGGCGATCGGAACGGGTCGGGGCGGAACTCGGTGTAGGGCCAGTACGAGACCGGCGCCCGCTGGATGTCGGCGAAGTAGCGCGCCCGACAGGAGTAGGCGGCCATGGCCGGCACGTCGATGCGGGGATCTCGCTCGATGGTGGGGCTGAGGGCGAGGTCGATGCCGCCGGCCCGCCCGTCGACGGTGGCGCGGTCCCAGATCCAGCCCAGGCCGTAGTTGGCCCCGAGCACCAGCACCACGCAGCCGATGGCCCAGGTGACCCGGCCCACCAGCCCGCGTCGTCCCTCGATCCCCGGCGTCGTGCTGCCGAGGGCGCCGATGCGGACCTCGGTGGGTCGGTGCTCGCTCCACGCGGTGGCCTGCGAGCGTCGGCCCCGGATGCCGCGCCGGCGCAGGGCGGACCACGCCGAGGCGGGCAGGATGACCACCGCGAACAGGATCCAGCTGAGCACCAGCGACAGGCCGCGGCCCGCGGCCAGCGCCCCCCGGGCGATCCAGCCGGCCACGTCGACGCCCGCCGCCACGAGGACCGCCACCACCGCCGCGGCCACCAGCAGCGGGATGGCACGGGCGGGGTGGCCGAGCGCCAGGGCCAGCACGCCGAGCGCCGCCGGGGCGGCCACGGGCAGCCAGTTCCGGTTCCCCCTCGCCCCCATGGCGGGGAACGGTAGACCCCGACGCGTGGCGGCGCGCGTCGGGACACCCCCGGGCGCGCGTCAGGCGCCGGAGCCGGCCAGGGCGTCGAGGACCATCGGGCCGCCCACGGCGGGTCGCACCGGCGAGTCCGCCGGTGTGGTGCGGAAGACCTCGGTGATCGTGCGCTCCCGGCCGAGCAGCTCCAGCGCCGCCTCGGCCATGGCCGCGGCGTCGAGGTGGGGCACCACCCGATCGGCGGTGGACGCGGTGTCGCCCTCGGCCCCCTCGAAGGCGAGGACGGGCGTGCCGTAGGTCTCGGCATCGGCCAGGCCGATCGGCCGATGGCCGCTCAACCGCGAGGCCACGAGGACGTCGGCCGCGGCCACGTACTGCCACGCGGGACGGCTGCGCACCGAGACGTGCACCCGCCCCTCGAGCCCGGCGTGGCGGATGTCGTGGCGCAGCGGCCACAGCATGCGGTCGGTGGCGCCGTCGGCCACCCACAGCGCGTGCACGGCGTCGGCGTCGTCGCGCCCGAAGGCCTCCCAGGCGACGCGCACGAAGGCGTCGGGCACGCTCCACCAGTCGACGTCGCCCACACCCAGCAGCAGCGGAGCGTCCACCGGGATGGCGTGGTCGGCCTCGAGCTCCTGGCGGACCGAGCGGACCAGCTCGGCGAGCTGCTCGGGGCGCTCGATCTCGCGCTGGATGGCCATGTCGGGCTGCACCGTGACCGCCTCGGCGGCCACGCCGTCGGCCACGAGGGCGTCGGCCAGTTCGGGCGAGCCCACGATCCAGCGCCGGGTGCGCGCCAGGAGGGCGTCACGGTCGACGGGGTCGAGGTCGCCGAGGCCGGCCGCTGAGGCGTGGAGGTGGGTGACGACCGGCCCGGCCTCGGCCGGCAGCCAGTGCAGCAGGCGGCTGGCGGCGGCGTCGGCCAGGTAGACCGGCCCGTGGACCTTGAGGCGACGGTGCAGCTCGGCCGACTTGAGGCGCCCGGCCACCTTCTGGAGCCGCGCTCGCTGCGCCACGCGAGGCAGGGTCCAGGCCGCCGGGTCGTTCACCACGGTGGTGGGCACCAGGGCTCGGATGCGCTCGGCCTCGGCCCCGCCCAGCAGGGCGATCACCTCCACCGGCGGGGCCGTCGGCTCCGCCCGCCACCACTCGAGCAGGGCGATGGTGGAGGTGAGGGCATCGCTGGACTCGAGCGAGCCGAGCAGGAGCGTGACGGGGGCCGGGCCGCTCACGCCGGCATCCACGCCGAGACCGTCTCCCACCAGCGCGGCGCGGCCACCGAGGTGTCGTGGCGGGCCACGACGCGCGCACGGGCCACGGCGCCGAGCCGCCGGCGGAGGTCCTGGTCGGCGCCGATGTCCGCCACTGCTCGGGCCATGGCTCCCACGTCGGGGAAGTCAACCACAACGCCGGCGTCGGCCGCGACGAACTCGGGCATGCCCCCGGCGTCGAAGCACACGATCGGGCGGGCGGCGGCCGCCGCCTCCAGGCAGGCCAGGGGGTAGGCGTCTTCGCGCGCCGGGAGCACGAAGAGGTCGAACGCCCGCATCCACGCCTCCGGGCGATCCGACGCCGCCACCAGGTGCAGCCGGTCGCCGATCCCCGCCCGCACCGCGTCGCGCCGGACGTGGCGCGCCTGCGGGCTGTCGGGGTCCAGGCCCACCCAGGCGAGGTGGAGCGTGCGCTCGGGGTGCTCGCGGATGGCCCGGGCCGCCACCTCCACGAACAGGTCGGGCGCCTTGCGCCAGTTGAGGACCGCCGCGGTGCCGGCCAGCACGTCGTCGGGGCCGAGCCCGAGCTCGGCGCGGCGCGCCGCCACCTCCGGCTCGGGCACCCGCCCGGGCGCGGCCACGTCGATCATCTCGTGGTGCACGTGGATCTCGTCGGCCGGCACGCCCCATCGGTCGGTGAGGTTGCGGGCCACGGCCCCCGACGCCGCGATCCAGTGGGTGGATCGGCCGAACAGCACCGCCCGGTCCTCCGGCGGCAGGTCGTAGTCGAGCCCGACCTCGAGCTCGTGCACGTGCGCCACCACCGGCCCCCGGTGCCGGGGCAGGTAGCGGAGCGCGCGCACGCTCCACGACGTGTTGATGTACACGAGCGAGCCCGGGTCGGCCGGCCCGATGCGCGCGGCGCGGATCGCGTTGCGGGCTCGGGTGAGCGGCCGGCTCCCCCGGCGCACCTGCACCGGCAGGGGCTCGCCCACCACGTGCAGGTCGGTGAGGGCGCGGAACGACTCCTCCAGCCCGCCGTCGCGCAGCGAGAGCAGCCGGGTGGGGACGTCGGCGTTGCGGTCCAGCCACCCGAGCAGGTGGTGGAGGTAGATGGGCGGCCCGGTCCGGTCGACGGCATGGCCGAGGAACGTGATGGCGGGCCGGGTCGTCCCACGTCGCGCCGCCGTCACCGGCCGGCCACCCGGTGCAGGTCGGCCACCAGCGACGGCAGGGCGACGGCCACGGTGTGGCGGTCGGCCACGGCGCGAGCCTCGCGCCCGGCGGCGGCGCGGGCCGCGGGATCCTCGGCATAGCGCACGATCGCCGCCGCGGCCGCGGCCACGTCGGGGAACGGCACCACGACGCCCCCGCCGTCGCGCACGAGCTCGGCCGCACCCCCCGACGCGAACGTCACCAGCGGCACGCCCACCGCCGCCGCCTCGATGCACACCAGGGGATAGGCGTCCTCTCGCGACGGGAGCAGGAACACGTCGAGGGCGCCGAACCAGCGGTCGGGCCGGTCGGCCTCGGGCAGGTGGTGGACGCGATCGGCCAGGCCCATCGCGCCGGCCCCCGCAGCCAGGTAGCGCCCCCAGGGGTTGTCGGGGTCGCCGCCGATCCATGCGACGTGGATCGGGATCGGGCTGCGCGCCGCGGCGCGCGCCGCCACCTCGAGGAGCAGGTCGGGGGCCTTGCGCCAGTCGAGGGTGCCGGAGGCGCCCACGAGCAGGGCCTCGGGGGGCACGCCGAGGCCGGCACGGTGGCGGGCCCGGGCCTCGACGTCGAGCGGCTCGGGCCCCTCGGCGGCCATCACGCCGCGGTGGGTGCGGAGGAGCGCCCGGTCCACGCCGTAGCGCTCGACGAGGTGGTCGCCCACGGCGTCGGCCACCACCCAGATCTCGTCGGCGTCCTCCAGCACCTGGCGGCGCAGTTCGGGCGCCAGCCAGTAGTCGAGCCCCGTGGCCAGCTCGTGGACGTGGCTCACCAGGCGGCGCGGGGGCGCGCCGAGCGCCGGCAGGGCCCGCACGCTGCCGGCGGTGTTGATGACCACGACGTCGGGGCGAGGCCCGACCCCCGCCGACCCCGGGCCTGCCGCCACCGCGCCGGCCGCCCGCTGGGCGCCGACGCGGGACAGGCCGGCCGCCACGGCGCGCCGTGGGCCCACCAACGCCTCGGGAGCCACC
>JAHBSN010000278.1 GCA_019639095.1 Actinomycetota bacterium | reverse complement strand
GTCATGCAGGTCCTGGGGGTCGACGCCCCGCTCTCGCGGGTGATCCCCTGGTACTACGTCGGCGAGCTGGGCAAGTACGTGCCGGGCGGCATCTGGCCGGTCCTCGGCCGGGGCGAGCTGGCCCGCAACGGCGGTGTGCCCCGCAGCCGCGCCTACGCCAGCGTGGCCATGTCGCTCGGCGTGCTCTACCTGGCCGCCATGTTCGTGGCCGCCGCGTTCCTGCCCTTCGGGCTGTCGGGCGGCACCGGGTTCAGCCCGTGGATGCTGGCGCTGCTCGCCCTGCCCGTGGGCGTGGTGGCCCTGCACCACGAGGTGCTCGAGCGGGTCGTCCGCCTGGTCGGTCGGCTCACGGGTCGCACGATCGACCTGCCCATCCCGGTGTGGCGCGACTCGCTCATGCTGGTGGCCCGCTACGTGCCCACGTGGCTGTTCATCGGCACCGCCACCTGGGCCGTCGGCCGGGCCACCACCACCGACATCAGCTACCCGCGGGTGATGTTCGCCACCATCCTCTCGTGGGTGGTCGGGTTCCTCGCCGTGCCGGTGCCCTCGGGGGCGGGCATCCGCGAGGCCGTCCTGTACGCCACCTCCGGGCTCACCAAGAGCCAGTCGGTCTTCACCGCGGTCACCGCTCGCATGGCGTTCGTGCTGGTCGACGTGCTCGGCGCCGCCATCTGCGCGCCCCTCGTCCGGCGCCGGACCCGCGTGGGCGCCACGGTCGGGCCGCTCACCACCGCCGACGACGAGCCCCAATAGGGTCGGTCGTCGTGGAAGGCCTTCGACCGCTGTCGCTGGGGGAGCTGCTCGACGCCTCGTTCCGGATCTACCGGAGCCGGGCGCGCACCCTCCTGCTGGCGGTGGCGGTGCCCGTGGTGCCGGTGCTGGTCTTCTCCTCGCTCGTGTCGCTGTCGGCCCAGACCAGCCTCACCGTCGACTCCACCACGGGGGTGCCCACCCTCGACGGCGGCGACCTGGCGCTGACCGCGGCCGGGTTCCTCGTGACGGTGGTGGCCAGCCTCGTCGCCACCGCGATCGCCACGGCCGCCTGCTTCCGCTCGATCAGCGGGGCCTACGTGGGCGACGACCCCGACTGGCGCGAGAGCCTCCGCTTCGCCGTGAGCCGGCTGTGGAGCGTGATCGGCCTCTCCCTGCTCACCGGCCTGGCCACGGTGGCCGGCGTGCTCGTGTGCCTCGTCGGGATCCTGTACCCGATGGCGATCTTCGCCGTGGCCGTGCCGGCCCTGCTCATGGAGGGCCTCGGGCCGGCGTCGTCCATGGGCCGCTCGCGAGACCTGGTGCGGGGGAGCGGGTGGCGGGTGCTGGGCATCGTCCTCCTGGGCACCCTCCTGGCCTTCGCCTTCCAGGCCGTGGTGAGCATCCCGTTGGGGGTGCTGCTGCTGGTGGATCCGGGCCCGGTGGTGTCGCAGGTGATCACCGTGCTGGTGCAGGTGCTCGCCACCGTGGTCGTCACCCCTTTCAGCGCGGCGCTCACGATGGCGCTCTACGTCGACCTCCGGGTGCGCAAGGAGGGCTTCGACCTCGTGCTGTGGGCGCAGCGCCTCGGCACCTCGGCGCCCGCCGGCGGGTTCCCAGCCCAGCCCGGAGCGCCGGCGCTCGGCCCGGGATGGGGCCCGGGTCCGGCCGGGTGGGTCCCGGCACCCGGGGCCTACGAGCCCGGCGGCAGCTGGGGGCCGACCGCGCCACCGGGACCGCCGGGCTGGGCACCGCCGCCTCCGCCGCCTCCACCGCCGCCACCGGCCTCCGGGCCGGGACCCGGGTGGGGTCCGCCCCCCGCCGGTCCGCCGTCGTCGCCACCGGACGCCTAGCGGTGCGGGCGCGGGTGGCGCTCGGCGCCGTGGTGCTGCTGGTCGCCCTGGTCGCCCCGGCATCGGTGGCCGCCCAGGAGCGCTCCGTCGACGCGGCCACCGCGGCCGCGCTGGCGCGTCGGGCCGTGGACGACGACGGCGCGCTGGCCGACCTGCGCGCCGTCGAGGCGGTCGACGGGAGGCCGGTGGACCTCGCCGCCGCCACCGCCGACCTGGGCGGGGCCCGACAGGCCCGCCTGGAGGCGCTGGCCCTGGCCCTCGACGGCGGGGGCGCCACCACCGGATCGGGGGCGACCCCCGTGCCCGAGGCGGCTCGCGAGTCGGCCCGCCGCGTCCTCGACGACGACAAGTTCCAGCCCACCCGCCTGCCCCGACCGTTCCGGCGGCCGCTCGAGCTCCTGGCCGACCTCCTGCGCCCGGTGGGCCGGTTCCTCGCCCGCCTCGTGCGTCCGATCCTGGACCTGCCCGGCGGGTCGTTCGTCCTGGCGGCCCTGGTGGCGGCCGGGGCGGCGGCCCTGGTGGCCTGGCTCATCGGCCGCCGCAGCCGGGCGGCGGTGGTGCGCTCGCGGCAGGCGAGCCGCCTCGTCGACCCCGACGCCGACCCCGACGACCTGGACGCGCGGGCCGACGCGGCCGAGGCCGCCGGTGAGCTCGACGCCGCCGTGCGGCTCCGGTACGAGGCCGGCCTGCTGCGCCTCGTGCGCCTCGGGCACCTCCGGCTGCGGCCCGACACCACCGCCGCCGGCGCCGCCCGGCAGGTGGGCCGCCCGGTGATGGACCGCCTCACCACCGACTTCGAGGAGGTCGTGTACGGCGGGCGGCTGGCCACGGCCGACGACGTCGCCCGCTCGCGCGCCGGATGGGCCGAGCTGCTGGGTGCCGGAGCGCGCCGGTGAGCGACGTGGGCACCTGGTGGCTGGGCCTGCCCCGCGGCCAGCGCGCGGTCGTGGCCGTGCTGGCCGTGCTCGTGGTCGTCAACGTGGGCCTGGCCGGGCTCCGGGGCCTGGTGGGCGGCGAGCCCGGCGGGCCCGCATCGTCGTCGTTCGGCACCGGCGGCGACGGTCTCGAGGGCTATGCCGACCTCCTGCGCGCCGAGGGCCATCCCGTCACCCGGCTGCGCACCCGCCCCACCGCGGACGACCTGCCCCCGTCGGCCACCGTGGTGCTGGCCGACCCGAGCCAGATCGGGACGGAGGAGGGGGCCGCGCTGCGGTCGTTCCTCGCGGGCGGCGGTCGCCTCGTGGTGGCCGGCGCCGCCACGGAGCCGGTGGTGGCCGAGGCGTCGGGTGGCGGCGCCACCCGGGTCGACGGGTCGCCGGGCGACCTGCGGGTGTGGGTGCCGTCGGCCGACGCCGGCGGGGCCGAGCAGCTGGCCGGCGACGACGGCGGGCGGTGGCGCGACATCGGGCCCCTCCTCCCGCTGGCCGGCGACGATGCCGGTCCGGCGGTGGTGACCGGTCCTCTGGGCGGCGGCGAGGTGGTCGCGCTGGCCGACGCCTCCCTGCTCCACAACGAGAACCTGGGTCGGGCCGACAACGCCGCCTTCGCCCTCGGCCTGGCCGGCCCCGCCGACCGCCGCGTGGTGTTCCTCGAGTCGGTGCACGGCTTCGACGCGCAGGGTGCCGACGCGGTGCCGTACCCGCTGCGCCGGGCGCTGGTCACCGGTGCCGTCGCCCTGCTCGTGGGCGTGTGGGCCGCCGGCGCCCGCTTCGGGCCGCCCGAGCCCCAGCGTCGCCACCTGCCCCCACCCCGGCGAGACCACGTCGACGCCGTGGCCGCCGCCCTGGACCGGGCCGGCGCCCCCGACGTCGGTACCGTGCCCCCCGACCCCCACGCCCGAGGAGGCGTCCCGTGACCGAACCGAACCCGCCGGGCGTCCTGCGAGACCTGCGCACCCGGCTGCACGCCGAGGTCGAGAAGGTGGTGGTCGGCCAGGCCGACGCCGTCGACGCCCTGCTCGTGTCGCTCGCCGTGGGCGGCCACGTCCTGCTCGAGGGCGTGCCCGGCGTGGCCAAGACCCTGCTCGCCTCCACCTTCGCCCGGGCGCTCGGGCTCGAGTTCCGGCGGACCCAGTTCACCCCCGACCTGCTGCCGTCGGACCTCACCGGCACGATGACCCTGCGGGACCGTGAGCTGGTCTTCCGGCCCGGCCCGGTGTTCGCCAACGTGCTGCTGGCCGACGAGATCAACCGGACGCCGCCCAAGACCCAGGCCGCGCTCCTCGAGGCGATGCAGGAGGGCCAGGTCACCGTCGACGGCACCGCCCACGCGCTGCCCCAGCCGTTCCTCGTGGTGGCCACCCAGAACCCCATCGAGTACGAGGGCACCTACCCGCTCCCGGAGGCCCAGCTCGACCGCTTCCTCGTGAAGGTGCTCGTCGACTACCCGAGCGAGGCCGACGAGCGGGCCCTGCTGGGCCTCGGTCGCCGGGGCCTCGTGCCCACCGGCTCGGCCGACGTGCAGCCGGTGGTGGGCGCCCACGACGTGGCCGTGGCGCGCGCCGAGGTCGACGCCACGGCCGTCACCGAGGAGGTGGCGGCCTACGTCACCGCGCTCGTGCGCCAGACACGCGCCCTGCCGAGCGTGGCGGTGGGGGCGAGCCCCCGGGCCGGGGTCCACCTCCTCGTGGCCGCCAAGGCGTCGGCCCGGCTGTGGGGGCGCCACTTCGTGATCCCCGACGACGTGATCCGGGTGGCCCCGTCGGTGCTGCGCCACCGGCTGGTGCTGCGCCCCGAGGCCGAGCTCGACCGCCTCAGCCCCGACGCCGTGGTGGCCAACGCCATCGCCGCCACCCCCGTGCCCCGCTGAGCCGGCCCGCCCCGTGGTCAGCCTGCCCAGCCCGACCGGGCGAACCGTGGCCCTCCTGGGCCTGATCGCGCTCTCGGCGCTGTGGCTGCCCACGTGGGCGGTCGTGGGCCTGGTGGTGCTGGTGGTGGCGGCCGCTGTCGGGGAGGCGTGGACGCTCCGGCGAGCGCCGGCGGTGCACCGCACCGTCGACGACGAGGTGGTCCGCGGCCTGGGCGTGCCGCTGCGGGTGGAGGTCGAGGTGCCGCCGCTGGCGCGGGTCCGGGTCCGCCAGCACCAGGGCGCCGACCTGCGCGTGGATCCGGCCGAGGGGGTCGGCGGGCTCGACGCCTCGCTCACCGCCACCCGCCGGGGGCGCCACGAGCTGGCCCCGGTGCACACCCTCGTCACCGGCCCGCTCGGCCTGGTGCGGCTGGTTCACCGCCACGGCGCGCCCGAGGCGGTGGTGGCCCACGCCGACCTGCCCGGCGCTCGCCGGATGGCCGCCGCCGTGCGGCAGGGGACCTTCCGCGAGCCCGGCCTGCGACGGGGGCCCCTCGGCCTGGGCACCGACTTCGAGTCGGTGCGGGACTACGCACCCGACGACGACATCCGGCGGATGAACTGGCGGGCCACCGAGCGCACCGGCCGGCCGATGGTGAACCAGTACCGGGAGGACAC
>JAHBSN010000277.1 GCA_019639095.1 Actinomycetota bacterium | reverse complement strand
CCTCGACGTCGCCCGGCGTGTCGCCCGAGGCGTCGGCGCGGACGCACACCTTCCCGTCCTCCCGGTAGACCACGTAGGCGTCGCCGCCGAGGCCGTCGGTGGCGGTGAGGGCGGCCTTCGGGTCGATCCGCGAGGCGAGCAGCAGGTACCAGGCCGTCTGGCCGAAGCCGCCCGAGTCGATCTCCTCGGCGCCGCGCGGGGCCGACACCTCGACGTCGGCCGGCTCGGCCGCGCTCGTGCCGTAGAGGCGCGGGTCCCAGAGGACCTCCTCGGTGGGCGGGTCCTGGAGCGCCTCGTCGATGGAGCGGGAGCCGTCGCGCTGGTCGAGGAACGTGATCAGCTCCGGACCGAAGATGTACGGCGACGCGAAGAAGGCGGTGAGGATCGGCGGCACCTCGGCGTCGAGCTTCTCGGTGGCGGCGTCGCTCTCCTCCTGGCTCGCCTTCTCGTACTCCTTGCGCTCCGCGGCGGTGAGCACCTCGTCTCGGTACACGTCCTCGATGCGGGTGGCGTCGCCCTCCGCGAGGGCGCGCAGGACGGTGCCCTCGCCGTCGTCGTCCGAGCGCACCCGCTGGAGGTCGAAGTGCTGGTCCTGCAGCACGTGGGTGAGCTCGTGGGCGAGGGTGACCCGCAGGCCGGGCGTGAGCTTCGAGCCCCGCACGTACACCTTCTCGGTGTCGGGGTCGTAGTAGGCGAGCGACCCCGAGTCGCTCAGCGTCTTCTGCGCCTCGTTGAGGTCGACCTTGCCCTCGATCAGGCCGAGGGCCCGCATCTGGGCGAGGGCGTCGTCCATCTGCTGCTGCTCCTCGTCGGACAGCTCGACGTCGCCACCCGTGGACGCCTTCGTGTACTCCTCGGGCGAGAGGAAGCGGACCTCGACCGGGTGCTCGAAGTCGAGCTGGCGCTCGCGGGCCACCCAGCGGGCGATCGGCTCGACGCGCGGGTCCCACGAGTCGGGGTACTGGCGTCCGCCGCGGAGGAGCACGTAGCCCGTGCCGGCAACCAGGGCGAGGACGACCAGGACCGACAGCGCCACGATCCACCGTGGGGCGCGGTCGACCAGCGGCACCTGCGGGTTGAGTCCCGGGAACGGCGACAGGCTGGGCGGCGGCTTGGGCGGCGGGGGCGGCGGCACCGACGGCGCCGCCCACGGGTTGGAGCCGGCCGTGCCGTGCACCACCCCGCCGGGGCCGGGGAGCGGCGGCAGCGCGGTGTTGCCGGTGGGCGCCACGGGCGGCCCGCCGCCCCAGGGCCCGGGCTCGCGCGGGGGACCCGGCCAGGGGACCTGATCGCTCACCGGTGCGCGCCCGGTGCCGGGGCGGGCCGGAGGGGCGCGGCGGCCACGATGGCGGACAGGTGGGTCACGGGGTACCCGTCGGCAGCCGCGGCGACGGTGTGAGAGCGGTGCGCCGCGCCGCCGGCTCCCGGATGCTCCTCCACGCGACGACCCTACCGACGGCGGGGTCGTCGCGGCCGCCGCCCCCACCTGGGAGCCTGGAGCGCGTGAACGTGCACGACCTGCCGACCCCCGCCCTGCTCGTGGACGTGGACGCCTTCGAGCACAACGTGGCCACCATGGCGGCGCTGCGCCCGGGCGACCGGTTGCGACCCCACGTGAAGGCGTTCAAGTCGACGGCGCTGGCGCGCGAGCTCACCCGCGCCGGGCACCTCGGCTTCTGCGCCGCCACCCCTCGCGAGGTGGTGGGCCTGGCCGCGGCCGGACTCGGCCACGACCTGCTGCTCGCCAACGAGGTGCTCGACCCGCGCGCCTTGCGCGCCATGGCCACCTCCGACGCCCGGGTCACGGTGGCAGTCGACTCCGAGGCCACGGTGGCCGCCGCCGCCGCCAACGGGATCCGCGAGGTGCTGGTCGACGTCGACGTCGGGTGCTTCCGTTGCGGCTGCCCGCCGGGCGAGGCCGGTCGGGTGGCCGATGCGGCGCGCGCCGCCGGGCTCGAGGTCCGCGGCGTCATGGGCTACGAGGGCCAGCTCATGATGGAGCCCACGGCCACCCGGGACGAGCGGGTGGAGGCGGCCATGGCGCTGCTCCTCGCCGCCCACGCCGACGTCGGCGGCGACGTCGTCTCGGGCGGCGGGACGGGCACCTGCCGCGAGAACCGCTGGGTGACCGAGCTGCAGGCCGGCTCGTACACGCTGATGGACACCGCCTACGGCGGCACCGACCTCCCGTTCCGCACCGCCCTGTCGCTGTGGCTCACCGTCGTGTCGGTGAACCCGGGCGGGTGGGCGGTGGCCGACGGTGGGCTCAAGGCGCTCGGCATGGACCACGGCGACCCGACGGTGGTCGACCACGAGGTCGTCTACTGCTCCGACGAGCACACCACGTTCGCCCCCGGGCCGGCGGGGACCCTCCCCGCGGTGGGCGACCGGGTGCGCGTGCTGCCGGCGCACGTCGATCCCACGGTGGCGTACCACGAGCGCATGCACCTGGTGCGAGGCGACGAGGTGATCGGCACCTGGCCGGTGGACCTCCGGGGGTGGTGACCTCGGGGTGACGTCGGTCCCATCCCGTTGAAACCGATCGATGGTCGGTTTAGGGTCGGACGCATGGCCCCCACCTCCGTCGTCGACCGCATCGAGCGCCTCAACACGGTGTCGGCCAAGCGGGTGGTGGACCCCGACGTCGACGTGGTGGGCGAGGTGGGTCCCGGCCAGCTCCTGCCCGACGAGCTGCTGTCGGTCCACGGCCTCGGGCTGGCCCTCACCGCCGAGCAGACGCGCGTCCTCGGCCGCGAGGAGGTGGCGTCGATCTTCGACAACGGCATCCGCTTCGAGGCCGTGCTCGAGGCCGGGTTCGCCGTGCAGGTCGCCCGCTGCCCCGACGTGAACGACCCCCGGCTCACGTACCTGTTCCACGAGATCGGTGAGGAGACGCGGCACCAGCGGCTCTTCCAGCGGGTCCGCCAGCAGATCGACCCGCAGGCGGTGAACCCCTTCGTGGACCACTGGCTCCTCTCGCGGCTCGACCGCCACGGCATGGCGTGGCTGATCGCCCACCGGCCGGTGCTCTACGTGATGGTGCTGGCCGGCGAGGAGATCCCCGACCTGCTCCAGAAGCTGGCCTCGGAGCACCCCGACACCGATCCGTTCCTGGCCGAGGTGAGCCGCTACCACCGCCAGGAGGAGGCCCGCCACCTGTCGTTCGCCCGGGCGATGCTGCCCGAGGTCTGGGCCGAGGCGAGCGCTGCGGAGCGGGCCGCGGTGCACCGCGTCGTGCCGCTCGCCATCACCCAGATGTTCGACTTCCTGGTGCACCCCGGCGTCTACGAGACGATCGGGCTCCCGGGCCTCGAGACGTGGCGGGCGGTCAAGCGCCTGCCCGAGCGGGTGGCGCTGCGCCACGCCGGCACCCGCCCGGTGCTCGACGCCCTGCTCGACGCCGGCGTGGTGGCCCCCGGTCGGGTGCCCCGCAGCTGGCAGGCCCTGTGCGGCGTGGACCGCGCCGGGCGTCCGACCGCCTGATCAGACCACGCCGACGCGCGGTGCCGGCGCCGCGTACCAGGTGTCGGCGTTGTCGGCCTTGATGGCCTCCCAGCGCAGCGGCACTCGCTGGAGGTCGGCCCAGGTGCTGGGGAACCGGGGCATGCGCCCCACACCGATCTCGGAGTCGAGCTGGCGGCCGGGCCAGAACCACGAGCCGAGCAGCTGGTCCCAGATCGAAAGCACCGCGCCGTAGTTGGTGTCGCCCTCCTCGTAGACCTCGGAGTGGTGCCAGCGGTGGAGGTCGGGGGTGGCGAAGATGCGGTTCAGCGGACCGGAGTCGACGGCGACGTTGGCGTGCTGGAGCTGCCCGTAGGTGGCGCGCACCAGGCTGTGGGCCACGTGCTGGTGGGGCCGCAGCCCCCACACCGGTGCGAGGAGCGCCTCGGCGAAGGTCTCCACCGTGAGCTCGGCCCAGTGGAACCGGGTGGCGTTGAGCCAGTAGAGGCGGGTGGCCGAGTGGTGCACCGAGTGGAGCTTCCAGAGCGGGCCCCACTCGTGGCCGAGGCGGTGGTAGGTGGTGTGGAACAGCTCGTAGCCGAGCAGCGACAGCGACACCGCCGCCGATGTGGGCAGCCGGCCGAGCCCGAGGCTGCGCCGCACGCGCCGGCCGGCCAGGGTGCCGAGGGCGGTGCCCACCACGTAGGGCACCGAGCTGAGCGCCAGGAACGCGAGGTCGGGACGGAGGTCGTCGTGGTCCTCCTGCCAGTCCTCGTGGAACGGGCGGGTGCGCTCGAGCCGGTGGATCGTGGCCCACGCCACGGCCACCCCCACCGGCAGGACCAGCTCGGCCGCCCGGGGGTGGCGGGGCTTCAGGGCCCGGTGCACGGCCGCGCCGACGCCGGCGATGGCCACCACGCCGCCGTGGAGGGCGACGGCGAGGCCGCGCTCGCCCAGCCGCGCCGACCGGGCCACGGGTCAGCTCCCGCCGGTGGAGGTCGGGCAGTCCTCCCGGAGCGCCGCCACGAGCGCGTCCCACGCGGTGCGCAGCTGGGTGGCGGCGTCGCCGAGGTCGGTGCCGGCGTCACCGGCGATCGCCTTGCCCAGGGCGTCGATCGCCGCCTTCAGGTCGTCGACCTGGGGCCGCAGCTTGGTGTCGGCGGCATCGGCGAAGGCCTGCAGCGAGGTGCCCAGGTCGTCGAGGAAGGTCTGCACCGAGCTGATCCCGTCGTTCACCAGGTCGAGGTCGTCGAACGCCTTGAAGGCGTCGACCACGTCGTCCCAGGCGGCGCAGTAGGCGGCCTGCGCCTGCGTGGTGTCGGGGTTGAAGCTCTCCGAGCCGCTCGACGCGCAGGCGGCGAGCGGGACGGCGACCAGCACCGCCGCCACGATGGCGGCGACGGTTCGGCGCGGATGGGAGAGGTGGTGGGTCAACGCGGGTGCTCCTCGGTGCTCGGACCGCACCAGTCAAGCGGACGCGGCCGGCCCCGGGGCCACGCGGCTACGGGAGGGCTGGGATCGGCGGCGGTGGGTCGGTGGCGGTGAAGATGGACTCGATGCCCAGGGCGTAGCAGCCCGGCACGGCGTTCACCGGGTTGCAGCGGACCACGGCACCGTCGGGCAGCTGGGCCACGTAGTCGGTGCCGAACGAGCTCGAGTACCCGGGCACGGGGTAGTCGGTGCTCACCCACTGGGCGCCGCTCGCGAGGGCCGCCTCGAACGTGCTGGTGTCGCCGGTGGCCACCTCGTTGCCGGGCGAGTCGGCCCGGGTGCGGACCACGTAGCCGGCGCGCACCAGGGACCGGATCTGCGCCTGCGAGCCGACGGCATCGTTGCGCTCCACGAACGCGGCGTCGGCGT
>JAHBSN010000276.1 GCA_019639095.1 Actinomycetota bacterium | reverse complement strand
GACTTCCAGGCGGCTCGGGCCAAGAGCACGGCGATCGGCCAGCGCATGCGCGACGAGGGGGTCGACGTGGTCCTCAACGTCGGCCAGTACGTGCCGGCTGCGGATTTCGATGCCATCGGCTTCCACCCCGAGATCTATGTGACCGGCATCGGCTACGCCATCGCTGCGGCCAGCACCAACCCGCTCGAGGCGTTTCCCTACGTCGGCGGGCTCGCCGTCGACGCGAACGTCGACGTGGGCCTCGAAACCGACGAGCTCCAGCGCTGCTATCAGGTCTGGGAGGATGCGGGCGGGGCGCCCATCCTCCCGTTCGAGGAGGAGATCCGGGCTGACGATGCCACCGGTCAGGCCGGCATGGGCGTGATGTGCTCGACGATGCAGATCTTCGAGCAGGCGGCGAAGGCCGCCGGACCCGTGCTCAACGACGCCACCCTCCGGCGGGGCATCGAGTCCCTGGGCGAGCTCGAGGTGGCGGCCGTCCCCCAGTCGAGCTTCGGGCCCGGCAAGTACGACGGCCAGGACTCGTTCCAGTTGATGGCGTACAACCCCGACTACACCCGCGAGGGCGACGAGCAGATGCTGGTGCCCACCGGCGACCCGATCCTGATGCGGGACTGACCGCCGGTCACTCGAACTCGTCGAGCGACCACTCGTCGCGCCAGTCGATGAGCACCTGTCCATCGTCGGTGAACCGCAGCGGAAGCCACACGTAGCGGCTGCGCGACGTGTCGGCCCCGAACGTGAGCTCGCTGAACTCCTCCATCGACAGTCCCTCGGCCGGACGCCCGGGGAGCAGCGGTGAGCCCTGTACCCCGTGGTCGCCCGTAGGGTCGAAGAGGTCGGCCATCGTGTGGGCCACCGCCGCATAGAGCTCGCCGGAGCGGAACCGGTCGCCGTAGCGCTCCTCGAGGTCGGGCAGCCATCGATCGGCCAGCGCGATGTAGAGCTCGCGCTTCGCGGGGTGGCGGAAGACCGAGGTGATCTGGGAGTTCCACGACGTCCGCGATGCATCATCGGGATGCGGGTCGCCCAGGATCTCCCACGGCCCGTGGTGCGAACTGGCGGTGGCGACCAACGACGGGTTGGGGTGGTAGCCGGTGGTCCCCGATGCGATGACGTGGTGGCGGCCACGGCGGCGGAAGTGCGCAGGGGCCTCGCGCACCAGCGGCGGCGACCCGAAGGGCAGGTGCGTCGAGTAGTGCCCGGTCACCTGGAGGTAGTCCGCCGTCAGGTCGGCGACCACCAACTCGCTGTGCACCCGACTGAAGTAGCGGTAGGCCTTGCCGTCGTCGTCCACGACGAGGTCGAAGTCCCCGGCGCTCATCTCGAGGTCGTAGGCGCCAGCCCGCACCATCTCGTAGGGGCCGGTGAGCTCGGGAGCGCTGAGCACGGTGGTGGATTGGGTGCCATCGGGCTGCATCACCTTGATCCAGCACACGAACCGCCCGGTGCGTGCGTTGCGGAGGATGTGGGGCCGGTCCATCATCGACGATGGGTGCAGGGGCGACGATGGGTCCCCCTCGACTGGCGGCACGATCAGGCCCAGATCGTCCCAGTTGTAGAGGTCGGCGGACGAGTAGCACCGCACACCCCAGTGCCAGATGCCGCTGCCGGGCGTGGTGCGCTCCTTGTTCTCCCCGTACCAATAGAAGATGCCGTCGAGGTGCAGCAGCGATCCGCCGTGGGCCTGGATCGGCGCCCCCGACGTGTCGAGCCACTCCTGGCCTGGCCGAAAGCAGCTCTGGCGGTCGGTGTAGCGCACGGCAGCCTCTCTCGAAACGTGCGAAGATGTTACAACGCACATGTTCACACATCCCGGAGGTGGGTGCGGTGGGTCTGAGAGGATCGATCACCTGCGCAGTCCCTTGCACCCCTCCTCGACGGCGTGGCTGGGCGGCGCTCGCACTGGCCGCCTCCTGCCTCGCCACGCTCGGCGCCGGGTGCAGCCAGGACGCCGCCGACGAGGGCCGGGCCACCTCGACGACCGTCGCCGACGGTCCCTCGTCGGCGCTCGCCGTACCCCCGATCCGAATCGTCGATCCGGGACCGATCGACCAGGTCGCGCCAGCGGACCCCGAGCGCGGCACGCGCCGCGGTTCACCGCTCGACGACCTGCCGGCCGGCACCCGGCTCCTGGTCGACTTCGGCCAGCGCCCGACCTGGTCACCGGACGGATCCACGATCGCCTTCCTGGACGACTCGCCCTTGGGGGACGGGTGGACCGTCGATGTCGAGCGCGGGACCGCCACGGAGCTGACCGGCCAGCTGGATCAGCGGTTCACCCGCGCCCAGTACCTGTCGAACGGGGACCTCCTGCTGTGCGGACCCACCTCTGGGCCCGAACCGACACCCGAGCACCCCGAGGCCGGCCGATTCACGGCCGTGATGTTCCTCCTGCGGGCCCCGTTCGACGGCTCGGCCGAGCCCCTCGGGGTGCCGTGCTGGGAGGGCATCGCCACGTCCTCGGACTCGATGCGCATCGCCTGGAACCGCTCAGACATCGACTACACCGACACCGACCTGGCCAGCCGGGTGATCAACGGCATCACCGAGGTTTGGACGGGCGAGATCGTCGACGTCGATGGACGTGCCGCGGTGGTCGACGCCCGCCCGGTCCTCGATCGGGACACCTTCGGAAGCCTCGCCGTGTTCGAGGTGCAGGGGTTCCGCCCTCCGGATGACGACGAGCTCATCGTCACCGCCTACGCGTACCAGGGCGGAGAGGTTCTCGGGGTCGACCTCACCACCGGCGACGTGAGGAACTACTCGAACAGCAGCGCCTATGAGGAGGCTGAAGGCGTCGACCCCTCGGGCGACTCCGTACTGGTGGAACGGGACCTTGAGTACTCCGGCGTCGAGCCCGGTCCGCTCGACATCTGGCGCTTGGACCTGCACGACCGGCGGTGGGAGCGCATCACCACCTTCAACCGCTGGGCGCCCTTCTACGCCTCGAACCCGGCGGTCTCACCGGACGGCGAGACCATGGCGTTCCAGCTCTCCATCGACGGTGACGTAGAGGGCCGAGGGGACGGCATCCTGCTCCAGCAGCTCAGCCCCTGACGTGGGGCACCTCAGCTCATGGACCCGCGGCCCGGGAACGACGAACGCCCAGGTCGCTGACCTGGGCGTTTCGTGCGATTCGGTGGTGTCGAAGGGGGGACTTGAACCCCCACGCCCCTAAGGGCACTAGCCCCTCAAGCTAGCGCGTCTGCCAATTCCGCCACTTCGACGTGGCGCTCCGGGCGAGCCCGTTGCGGTGGATGACCCTAGCGCACCGGTGACGGCGGCCAGAACCCGAGATCTCAGGTGGGCGTGCTCATCATGAGGCCGAGCCCGAGGGTGGTGAAGGTGAAGATCACCGCGGTCACGACGGTGAGGCGATCGAGGTTCTTCTCCACCACGGTGGACCCCTGCGCCGCCGCCCCCATGCCGCCGCCGAACATGTCGGAGAGGCCGCCGCCCTTGCCGCTGTGCAGCAGCACCAGGCCGAGCATGGCGAAGGAGACCAGGACGTGGAGTCCGACCAGGAAGTAGAGCACGACGAGCCTTTCCGAGACCGATGCCCCCGTCTCCGAGGGCCGGACCAGTGTACCGAAGCGGCGTGGCGCTCCCGGCATCAGCCCCGCTCGATCAGCCGGGCCCGGCGGTGACCATCAACGCGTGGTGGTCGGGATCGGCGAGCACGGCGCTGTAGCCCCAGGGCTTCGCCTCGGCCGGGGACACCACCATGGCCCCGGCGTCCACGGCCCTGGCCACCAGGTCGTCGACCTCGGCGGGCGAGCCGACACCCACGCTCAGCAGCACCTCGGACGTGCCCGGTGGCGCCAGCTCGCGCCCGACCACCCACCCGAAGCCGCCCGTGGGCACGAGCATGAGACCCACGTCGTCGGACAGGGCGAACTGCAGCGGTTCAGGGACGCCGTCGTCGGCGATCGGACCGAACGCCTCGAGGCCGAGGCCCTCCTCGTAGAACCGGAGCGACCGCCGGCGATCCTCGATCGGCAGGCTCACCACGAACCGGGGCGCGAACGACTCCGGCCGGCTCATCAGGGGGCGGCGGAGACGAGGTCGACGGGGGTCTCGATCGGGTGGTGGCAGGCGAAGACGTGCTCGGTCGACCCGGTGAGCGGGGGCATCTCCTCGGCACAGACCTCGGTGGCCCGCCAGCATCGGGTGCGGAACGGGCAGCCGCTCGGCGGGTCGATCGGGCTGGGCACGTCGCCCTCGAGGATGATCCGCTGGCGAGCCCGTTCGAGGGCGGGGTCCGGGATCGGCACCGCCGACATGAGGGCCCGGGTGTAGGGATGGTGCGCGTCGCCGTAGATGGCGTCTCGGGTGCCCATCTCCACGATCCGGCCGAGGTACATCACCGCCACCCGATCGGAGATGTGGCGCACCACCGACAGGTCGTGGGCGATGAAGAAGTAGGCCAGCCCTCGCTCGGACTGGAGCCGGCGCAACAGGTTGACCACGCCGGCCTGGATCGACACGTCGAGGGCGGACACGGGCTCATCGAGCACGATCAGCTCCGGATCGACCGCGAGGGCTCGGGCGATGCCCACGCGCTGGCGCTGGCCTCCGGAGAACTCGTGCGGGTACCGGCTCGCGTGCTCGGGCGAGAGGCCCACGATCTTCAGCAGCTCGCTCACCTCGCTCCGGCACCTGTCCTGCTTGAGGCCCTGGTGCACGAGGTAGGGCTCGGCGAGCGCCTCGCCGATGGTCATGCGGGGGTTGAGCGACGCGTACGGGTCCTGGAACACCATCTGCATGCGGCGCCGCAGGTCCTTCTTGCTCCGGGACTCCAGCTCGGCGACGTCGGTGCCGTCGAGCAGCACCTGGCCGCCGGTGGCGGCCAGGAGCCGCATCACGACGCGCCCGAGGGTGGACTTGCCGCAGCCCGACTCCCCCACCACGCCGAGGGTCTCGCCCTTGTCGAGCGTGAACGACACGTCGGTCACCGCGTGGACGGTGGCCCGCTTCAGCCCGAGCGGGCCGTGGCGCGGGCCGGGGAACTCCTTGACGACGTTGCGCGCCTCGAGCAGGGGGGCGCTCATGCGATCCCCTCCAGGTCGGCGGCGGAGGTGGGGCGTCGCTTCAGCTCGTCCGAGGCGATGAGCTCGCCAGCGCGGTGGCAGGCGGCCGCGTGGCCGGCGCCGTGGTCGAGCGCCTCGGGGATCACGCTGCGACACCCCGCCTCGTCGAGCGCCCACCGGCACCGGGGGTGGAACGAGCACCCCGGCGGCGGGGTGAGCATCGACGGTGGCTGGCCACCGATGGGCACGAGCGGTTCGTGCACGTCGCCGTCGAGGCGG
>JAHBSN010000275.1 GCA_019639095.1 Actinomycetota bacterium | reverse complement strand
GAGGTCATCCACATGGCTGAGAACGGGTTCTGCGCGGATGGCGAGCAGGAGAAGCTGCTCGCCGAGGGCGCGACCGAGATCGGCGGGTCGCTGCCGGTCAACACCGACGGCGGGCTCATCGCCCGCGGCCACCCCGGCGGGCCCACCGGCCTGGCCATCGTGCACGAGGTGGTCACCCAGCTGCGCGGCGAGGCGGGACCTCGTCAGGTGGCGGGCGCCCGCCGGGCCCTCGCCCACCTCGTGGGCGGCGGCAGCGTGTGCACGGTGAACCTGTTCGAGGCGGACTGACGTGGCGGAGGGGGACGACGTGGACGAGCGACCCGACGACGAGCTGGTGGCCCGGGGCCGCGAGGTGCAGGCCCAGCTGTGGCCGCAGGTGGCGAGCGGGCCCACCGGCGCGTTCCCGGCCGCGCAGCTGGCGCCGGACTTCTACCGCTACGTGGCGGCCTCGGCCTTCGGGATGCTGTGGTCCCGCCCCGGGCTGGCCGTGCGCGACCGCAGCCTGGCCACCGTCGCCCAGCTGGCCGCCCTCGGTCGCACCGACGAGCTGCGGGCCCACCTGCGGGGAGCGCTCAACGTCGGCCTCACCCAGGAGGAGCTGGTGGAGGTGCTGATGCAGACGGCGGTCTACGCCGGCGTGCCGGCCGCCAACGACGCCCTGAAGGTGGCCGCCGAGGTGTTCGGGGTCGGCGGCGCCCAGACCTGACGCAACTGTTAGATTGACCGGGCCGAGCCGGAAGGAGGGCCGCGTGGCGCTCAAGGACCACCCCATCGCCGACAGCGACCTGCACGTGATGGAGCCGGCCGACCTCTGGCAGCGCTACATCGCCCCCGAGTACCGCCACGCCGCGCCGGTCGGGCTCACCGAGCTCAAGCGAGACATGCGGGTGCGCGTGAAGAACGACGTGCTGCTGCGGCTCGGCTCGGTGCGCCCGGAGTACGTGGAGGGCCGCAAGACCGGCTGGCGGGCCGAGCACGAGGACGTCTACGCCGACGGCGAGGCCAGCGGGTGGGACGCCAAGTCGCAGCTGCGCGCCATGGACGCCGAGGGGCTGGACCTGGCCGTGCTGTTCCCGTCGCGCGGGCTGTTCGTGCTGGGGCTCGACTCGGTCGACCACGTGGGCCCCGAAGGCCTGGAGCCGGCCTTCGCCAGCGCCATCGCCCGGGCCTACAACGACTGGCTCGCCGACTTCGTGGCCGAGGCACCCCACCGCATGTTCGGCGCGGCGATGGTGGCCCCCCACGACATCGACGCCGCCGTGCTCGAAGCGCGCCGCTGCGTGGAGGAGCTGGGCTTCAAGGCGGTGTTCCTGTCGCCCAACGTCGTCAACCGCAAGCCCTGGCACCACCCCGACTACGACCCGCTCTGGGCCGAGGTCGAGCGCCTCGGCGTGGCCCTCACCTTCCACGGCGGCGGCCTCACCAAGCTCACGCCCGACTTCGCCCGCCACGGCCTCGACGAGCTGATGCTGTGGCACACGTTCAACCAGCCGCTCGCCATCCAGTTCACCACCGCGTCGCTCTGCGGCGGCGGGGTGCTCGAGCGCTTCCCCGACCTGCGCGTGGGCCTGCTCGAGGGCAACTGCTCGTGGGCGCCGTGGCTGCTCGACCGGCTCGACGAGCACCACGAGTGGGCCGGCTGGTTCGAGGGCGCCGAGCTCACCATGAAGCCCTCGGAGTACTTCCTGCGCCAGTGCTTCCTCAGCATCGAGGCCGAGGAGCGCACCGGGCCGCAGTTCGTGGAGTGGTTCGGCGACGACAACCTGCTCTTCTCCACCGACTACCCCCACGGCGACTCGCAGTTCCCGCACGCCGTGGAGACCTTCGACGAGCTGCCCCTCTCCGAGGCCACCAAGGCCAAGATCTGCGGCCCCAACTGGGAGCGCCTGTACCGGATCCCCGCCACCAAGCAGACCGGGCCGGCGTCGTGAGCCTCGGCGCGTCCTTCGATCCCGACGCCGTCCACGCCAAGTACCTCGCCGAGCGCGACAAGCGCCTGGTGCCGGGCCGGGCCGACATCCGCGACCTCGACCACGACGAGCGCTTCGCCCGCTACCGGGCCGACCCGTTCACCCCGATGGTGGAGCGGTCGCCGATCGAGGACGAGGTCGACGTGGTGATCCTGGGCGGCGGCATCGCCGGGATCCTGGCCGGCGTGGAGCTGCGCAAGGCCGGCGTCGACCGCTTCCGCATCGTCGACACCGCCGGCGGCCTCGGCGGCACCTGGTACTGGAACCGCTACCCCGGCGTGATGTGCGACGTGGAGTCCTACATCTACCTGCCGATGCTCGAGGAGCTCGACTACATCCCCAAGCACCGCTACGCCTTCGGCGAGGAGATCCTGGCCCACCTCCAGGCCATCGGCGACCGCTACCGGCTCGATGAGGGCGCGCTGTTCCACACGGGCGTCACCCGCGCCGCGTGGGACGACGAGGCCGGACGCTGGCGCATCGAGACCGACCGGGGCGACCGGCTGTCGGCCCGCTACTACGTGCTCGCCGTCGGCATCCTCAACCGGCTCAAGCTGCCGGTGATCGAGGGCATGGAGGACTTCGCCGGGCACTCGTTCCACTCCGCCCGCTGGGACTACGCCTACACCGGCGGCGGCCCGGGCCGGCCGATGACCGAGCTCGGCGCGAAGAAGGTGGGCCTGTTCGGCACCGGCGCCACCGGCATCCAGTGCGTGGGACCGCTCGCCGACGCCGCCGAGCACGTCTACGTCTTCCAGCGCACGCCGTCGGCCATCGGCGAGCGGGGCAACCGCCCCACCGAGCCCGGCTTCGGTTCCGACTTCGGGCCAGGCTGGCAGCGCGACCGCATGGACAACTTCCAGGCGATCATGCTCGGCAAGCAGGTGGCCGAGGACCTGATCGACGACGGGTGGACCCACCACTACGCCGTGGTCCAGCGCCCGCCTCGGGTGGCCGGCGAGTCGATCACCGACTACCTCGCCCGGGCCGAGAAGATCGACTTCGAGATCATGGAGCACCACCGCTCGCGCGTGGCCGAGCTGGTGCAGGACCCGGCGGTGGCCGAGGTGCTCAAGCCCTACTACCGCTACCTGTGCAAGCGCCCGTGCTTCCACGACGAGTACCTGCTCGCCTTCAACCGGCCCAACGTCACGCTCGTCGACTGCCCGGCCGGCATCGACCGCATCACCGAGCGAGGCCCGGTGGTGGGCGGCGAGCAGTACGACCTCGACTGCCTCGTCTACGCCACCGGCTTCGAGGCCGAGCTCACCCCGCTCTACCGCCGCGCCGACCACCCGGTGGTGGGCCGCGACGGCGTCACCCTCGCCGAGCGCTGGGCCGACGGCGCCAGCAGCCTCTACGGGATGATGGTGCGCGGCTTCCCGAACCTGTTCGCCATGCCGGCGCCGGGCCAGCAGGCGGTGGTCACGGTCAACTACACCCAGCTCGCCGTGCTCGGTGCCCACGTGGTGGGCGGCACCATCGGCCAGCTGGCGGCGCGAGGCTGCCCCACCTTCGAGGTGTCCGCCGAGGCCGAGGCGGCGTGGACCGAGCAGATCGTCTCGTCGTTCGTGGACGCCAGCGCGCTGATGTCGCAGTGCACGCCATCGCGCCTCAACCTCGAGGGCCACCCCGAGCTCATGAACCCGCGCAACGGCAACTACGGCCGCGGCCTCGGCGACTGGTTCGGCTACCGCGACCTGCTCGAGAGCTGGCTCGCCGCCGGCGAGCTCGAGGGGCTCGAGCTGCGATGACCGTCGGCGGCCCGCACGCAGGACGGGTGGTGGTGGTCACGGGCGGCGGGGCGGGCATCGGCGCCGCCGTGGCCACCGAGCTCGGCCGCCAGGGTGCCGATGTGGTCACCGTCGACCCGCTGGTGTCGGTGGACGGCACCGCGTCGGCGGCGTCGGCCGAGCCCACCACCGCCGATCGCATCGTGGCGGCGGGCGGGAGCGCCCGGGCGTCGAACACGTCGGTCACCGACCGGGCAGCGGTGGTCGACCTGTTCTCACAGCTCGTCGACGAGCACGGCCGGCTCGACGCCGTCGTCAACGTGGCCGGCATCACCCGACCCACCGGCTTCGCCAAGGGCGACGAGGCCGACTGGGCCGCCGTGCTCTCGGTGCACCTCGACGGCTACCGCAACGTGCTCGACGCCGCCCTGCCGATCATGGCCGCCGCCGGCTCGGGGCAGGTCCTCGGGGTGACGTCGGGGTCGGGATGGCGGGCCGCCGACGCCGGCGCCTACAGCTGCGCCAAGCGGGCCGTGGCCTCGCTCACCTGGCAGCTCGGCCGGGCCGTGCCCCACGGGGTGGAGGTCAACGCGATGTCGCCCATCGCCATGACCCGAATGGTCACCGAGGCGCTGGCGCGGGCCGGGGCCGCCCAGCCCACGAAGGGCTCGTCGGCCACCGGAGGGCTGTCGCTCGGCGCCATGCCGGCGCCCGAGCACCTCGGCCCGCTGGGCGCCCACCTCGTGGCGCCGCCCGACGGCCGCCGGCTCTCGCGCCGCGGCCGGATCCTGTTCGCCGGCGGCTCCGAGGTGGCGGTGGTGGAGCCACCCCGCCTGGTGGAGGTGGTCCGCACGAGCGGCGCCACCTCGGTGGGCCACGTGCTCGACGCCACCCTCGACGCCCTCGTGGCCGCCGAGTCCGCCCAGGCCACCACCGGCGGCAGCAACGCCCGCTTCGGCCCGATCTTCGACGAGCCATCGGCCGAGCGCGCCGACGCCTCGGACGGCCGGGTCGCCGTCGTGACCGACCGGGCCGACCTGGGCGGCGAGCTCGTGGCCGCCCTCGACGCCCTCGGTGCCGACGTGGTGCTGGTGCCCACCGAGCACCTGGGCTCGGACTTCGCCGATGCGCGGGGCGTCCTCGACCACGCGGCGGGCACTGGCCCGCTCGACGCCGTCGTCGTCGCCCTGGCCACGCCCGGACCGGTGGCCCCGCCACCGGGCGAGGGCTGGGAGGCGGTGCTCGCCGACCACGACGGACTGGCCGGCCTGCTCCTGGCCGACGCCGCCTGGGCCCGCGCCGCGTCGGACCACGCCGCCGCTACCGACCGACCGCTGCGCCTGGTGACCGTGGTCGACGCCGCCACCGCGGGCGGGCGCAGCCGGGCCCAGGCCGCCGCCCAGCTGGCCCGGGCGTCTCGGCGGGCCACCAAGGACGGGGTTGCGGCGTTCGCCGTGGCGGCCGAGGACCGGGGCGAGGTCGCCGCCACCGCCGCCCTCGCCGCCCGGCTCGCCACCCGCGAGGCCGCCGTGGGCCTGGCCGGCGCCGAGCTGGCGGTGCGCGACGGCTGGATCGGCCTGCGCTCCCACCCTCGTCCCGGCACGAGCGTCGTGTTCG
>JAHBSN010000274.1 GCA_019639095.1 Actinomycetota bacterium | reverse complement strand
CCTGCTGGTCGACGACGCCGAGCTGGCGGCGCGCCGCGAGGGCTGGACCCCGCTCGGGTCGAGCTACACCACCGGCGTGCTGGGCAAGTACGCCAAGCTCGTGCAGGGCGCCGAGACCGGCGCCATCACCAACCCCCGGTAGCCCGGAGCCCGGCTAGGGCTGGGGCTCGCGCACCACGTCGCGCGGGTCCTTGTCGGCGCGCAGGCCGAGGTAGGAGCCGTGGCGGATGCGGCCCTCGGGGGTCCACTCGCCGAACGCCACCTCGGCCACCAGCTCCGGTCGCACCCACGTGGCCGGGGTGCGCAGCGCGGCGCGTGGCGGGGGCGGGTCGAACGGGCACTCGTCGGTGGCGAGGGGGGCGAGCTCGGCTCGGAGATGGGCGAGGGTGTCGTCGGTGAACCCGGTGCCCACCCCACCGGCGAAGCGCAGCGGGCCGCCCTCGGGATCGTGCACGCCCACCAGCAGGGCGCCGAGGGAGCCGCTGCGACCGCCGCTGCCCTCGGTCCAGCCGCCGATCACCAGCTCCTGGCGGCGGCGGACCTTCACCTTGCGCCACGCCGAGGAGCGCTTGCCGGGGAGGTAGCGGCTGTCGAGGCGCTTGGCCATGACGCCCTCGAGCCCGGTCGCGGCCGCCGCGTCGAAGAGCTCCCCGCCGTGGCCCACCTGGTGCTCGGGCACGAGGCGGTGCGGGCTGGGCTCCACGAGGTCGAGCAGCAGGGCCCGGCGGTCGACGTAGGGCAGGTCGATCGTGGGCGTGTCGTCGAGGTGGAGCAGGTCGAACACCACGAAGGTCACCGGGTGGTCCCGTCGCAGGGCGGCCACCTTGTCCGGGCGCGAGACGTGCATGCGGTTCTGCATGCGGGAGAAGTCGGGTCGGCCGAGGTCGTCGAGCACCACCAGCTCGCCGTCGAGCACGGCCCGGTGCCCGGCCAGGTGGCCGACGAGCGACTGCAGCTCGGGGAACCGGTCGGCCACCTCGAGGCGGTTGGTGCTCTGGGCGGTGACCACGTCGTCGACCTCGGCCACCACGCGCATGCCGTCCCACTTGATCTCGAACGCCCACCCGTCGTCGGTGGGCAGGGCCCCGCTCACCCCCTTCATCGGCTCCACCCGCGGCAACGTCCCCATCGTCTCCTTCCTACCGCCCCCACCCCGCCGAATGTGCGGTACCCCAGCCGCGTTCGCGTCGATCTCGCGCGTGAAGTTCGCTCGACGTGGGAGCGGCCCTGGCGGTATGGTCCTGCTGCATGGAACGACAATCTCACGATGTGGAACAAAACTTCCCGGTGTGGGATGGCGCCTCGTACGCCGCCAACACCGCCCACCACCGCGCGTTCGACGGGGCGTTCCTGGCCGACACGCCGCTGCGCCCCGGCGATCGAATCCTCGACCTCGGGTGCGGCAGCGGCGACCTGACGGCGAAGCTGGCCGAGCTCGTCGGTCCGGAGGGCGAGGTGGTGGGCGTGGACGCGCAGCCGTCGATGCTCCAGGAGGCGCGGGCCCGGTCCCGATCGAACCAGTCGTTCGTCCTCGCCCCGGTGCAGGCGCTCGACGGTGCGTTCGCCCCCGACGCCTCGTTCGACCTGGTGATCAGCCGGGCGGTCCTCCACTGGGTGCCGGCCTCGGCCCAGCCGCAGGTGTACCGGTCCGCCGCCCGATTGGTCCGACCCGGCGGCCACGTGCGGGTGGAGTGCGGGGGCGTGGGCAACGTCGCCGGCACCGTGGCGCTCCTGGACGACGTGGCCGCGTCGTTCGGTGGGCCCGCGCAGCCCTGGACCTTCGCCGACCCGGCCCAGGCCCTGGACTGGGTGGAGCAGGCGGGCCTGGACGTCACCGCCGAAGGCTGCTTCGTGCGCTGCGTCGGCCAACGCCGGCCGTTCGATCGTGCCTCGCTACTCGGCTGGCTGCACAGCCAGGTGCTGAACGCGTACGAGGTCGGCATCGCCGCCGACCGCCACGACGCGTTCCGCGCTGCGGTCGATGAGCGGGTCGACGAGCTCCGTCGCTGGGACGGCACCTTCGATCAGACCTGGGTCCGCCTCGACCTGCTGGCCCGTCGCCCCGGCTGACCCAGCCGGCCCGCCGGCGAACTTCACGCGCGAGATCGACAGGAACGCGGCTGGGGTACCGCACATTCGCTGGGGTGGGGGTCAGGGGGTGTCGGTGGCGCGGAGGTGCAGGGTGGCGGCGGTCAGGACGTGCCAGAGGGCGTGGGGCTGCCAGCGCGAGTCCGGGCGGCAGAGCGGGCCGCCGGTGCGGCCGAGCACGTGGGCGATGGCACCCACGGCGAACATCGGCAGCTCGGCCCGGCGGGCCCACGGGCCGTGGGTGCCGGGCGGGTGGCGCAGCACGCGGGCCACCTCGGCGGCGCCTGCGGCCACGCCCGCCAGCGCCTGGACCTCCATGCTGCGGGCGGGCGCCGAGCCGGCCACGGCCCCCGCCACCACCGCGGCGAGCACCGCCGGCGGGACCTCCCGACCGTGGCGCAGCAGCTCGATGTCGGCCACCACGAGCAGCCCGAGCGTGGCCAGCAGGCTGGCGTCGTGGGTGCGCTGGCCGAGGCGCCCACCCGGCCCGTGGTACGCCACGCTGCCCAGGCCCACCGCCACGGTGGCCCAGGCCAGCGCCCGCTCCGAGCGCCGACCCCGACCGGCCCGGCGCGCCAGCGCCCCGCCCACGCCCACGTAAGCCAGGCTCGACGCCGCGTTCACGGGCTGGGCGACGAGCCCGGGCCGGCAGCGCTCGCAGTCGGAGGCCGCGATCGTCACGGGAGCACGTCGCCCACGGCCCGCACGACCTCGGCCCGGGCGGCGCGCACCTCGGCGAGCTGCCCCCGTCGGTCGAGCAGCCGCCGCCACGAGTCGAGCGTGCGCAGGAACGCCACGAGTCGCTCGGCCACCACCAGCGCCACCACGCCGAGCAGCGGCACCAGCACGAACACGAGCAGGGCGGCGGCGGCGCCGAGGCGATCGGCCGCCGAGCCGCCGAGCACCACGTCGGCCGGGTAGGTCACCTGGCGCGCCGTCTCGCCCAGCCAGCCGCCCCGCGCGTCGTTGAGGGCCCACACCAGCCACGTGGCGGGGAACGTCACGAACCCGACGAGGAACCGCACCGTCCCCTTGGTGACCGGCGCCTTCACCACCAGCCCGGCCAGCAGCACCAAGGCCAGCGGCACGAGGTTCGCGAACAGCCCGGCGAGGGCGAGCGGCGCCAGCACCACCAGCAGCACGCCGAGCACGGCGGCCCGTCGGGCCAGGCCGGTGAGGGTGGTCCCGCCGGTGAGGTCGGTGTCCTCGAGGCCCACCCAGCGCAGCAGCATCTCGTAGCGGGCCACCCGGTCCACCAGGGCCCGCACCGGTTCGGGCCCGGCGCCGGCGAGGGCCCGGGCCCCGTCGGCCACGTCGTGCATCGACAGGGGCTCGTGCGCACCACGCGAGCGCAGCGAGATGCGGGCGGCCTCGGTGAGCGCCACCGCGTCCTCGGTGGAGGCGAAGTGCGGGGTGAGGCCCTGGAGGTCGGCGGTGAGGCGGTCGGTGAGGGCGTGCACGGTCTCGTGATCGGGGTCGCCCCGCTCGTCGAGGGCGACGTCGCCGGGTGGCACCTCGATGGGCGACCCGAACGTGACGAGCGCCCGGCCCCGCACCGCCACCTTGTCCTCGTAGCTCACGCCCACCGGCACGATCCGCACGCCCTCCACCCCGCTCGCCGCCGCCTGCAGGGCGATCCGGGCCACCCCGGTGCGCAGTGGCCGGATGGTCGGGTCGTCGTGGGTGGTGCCCTCGGGGAACACCGCCAGGAGGTGGCCGTGGGCCAGCGCGGCCACGGCGGCGTCGAAGGTGCCGGTGTTGTCGGTGGCGTCGCCGGCGTCCACCCGGCGCTGCACCGGGATCACCCGTGCGAACTGCAGGGCCACCCGGGCCGCCGGCACCTTCCACAGCGTGGCCTTGGCGAGGAAGCGGGGGAACGCCCGCAGCTCGGCCACCAGGACCACGGGGTCGACGAAGCCGTTGAGGTGGCTGGCGGCCAGGATGACCGGGCCGGCGGGCAGGCCCGGGCCCTCGGTCTCCACCGACCGGAAGAACCCGCGGGTGAGCAGCCGGGCGAGCCAGGTGATCACACGGTCTCGGCCCCGGGGCGCGCCTCGCACGGGGACACTCCACCACACCTGGGCCCGCGTCGCCGACGACCGAGGCCGAGGGCGGCTCACCACGTGTGGGAAGCTTCGATCTCTCGCCCCATGCAAAGGAGAACCCATGCTCGCAGCAGAGTTCGGTGTCGGTCAGGCCGTCTGGACCATGTTCTGGTTCTTCATCTTCTTCCTCTGGATCATGCTGGTGTTCCAGGTGGTGGTCGACATCTTCCGGAGCGACGACCTGAGCGGCGTGATGAAGGCCGTGTGGGTGCTGTTCGTGTTCGTCACCCCGTACCTCGGCGTGTTCGTCTACCTCATCGCCCGCGGCTCGAAGATGGGCGCCCGCCAGCTGGCCGTGGCCAAGCAGCAGGAGGTGGCGGCCAAGGAGTACATCCGCGAGGCCGCAGGTGCGGTCGGCCCGGCCACCGAGCTGTCGCGGCTCAACGACCTCCGCAAGGAGGGCGTGATCGACGACGCCGAGTTCGCCGCCATGAAGGCCAAGATCCTGGGCTGAACGCCGGCTCGCCGGTTCGCCGGCCCGTGACCGAGGTCAGATCGCGGTGTCGCGGTCGGCCCACCACGGGTCGCGCAGGGTCCGCTTGGCGAGCTTCCCCGCCGCGCTGCGGGGGAGCTCGTCGTGGACCTCGAACGACCTCGGGCACTTGAACCCGGCCAGGTGGGCCCGGCAGTGCGCCACCACCTCCGCCTCCAGCTCCGGCCCCCACGACGTGCCGTCGGCCAGGGCCAGCGCGGCGTGGACCGCCTCGCCCATCTCGGCGTGGGGCACCCCGAACACGGCGGCGTCGGCCACCGCCGGGTGGCCGGCCAGCACCCCCTCGATCTCGGCCGGGTAGATGTTGACCCCGCCCGACACGATCATGTCGATGCGCCGGTCCGACAGGAACAGGTACCCGTCGTCGTCGAGGTACCCGATGTCGCCCAGGGTGCCGAAGCCGGGCACCCGGTGGGCGGCCGCGGTCTTCTCCGGCGCGTTGTGGTACTCGAAGTCGCTGCCGAGCAGGCTGCGGAACCAGATGTCGCCCGGTTCGCCGGGCGCGGCCTCCGACCCGTCCTCGCGCCGCACGGCCACCTCGATCACCGGCAGCGGCCGGCCCACGCTGCCGGGTCGCTCCAGCCACTCCGTGGCGGTGATGAGCGAGATGAACCCGCCCTCGGTGCCGCCGTAGTACTCCGAG
>JAHBSN010000273.1 GCA_019639095.1 Actinomycetota bacterium | reverse complement strand
CCCCCGCTCCCGGGCGGCGCGCCCGTGCCGCCGCCCCTGCCGGGCGGCCCACCCGCCCCCGGCCCGGACCCCACCCCCGGAGCGCCCCCATCACCGGGTGCGGCCCCGTCGCCGGGTGCGCCACCGGCGCCCTCGCCCCCGCCGCTCGAGGCCGACGACCGCGCCGCCTACCAGGTCACCGAGCAGACCCGCACCTACCCCTGCCGGCAGTGCGGCGCCCAGCTGGTGTTCGACATCACCCAGCAGAAGCTGGCCTGTCCGAGCTGCGGCTTCGCCGCCGACATCGACACCTCCCAGCTCCAGGCCCCCGTCGAGCACGACTTCGCCTCCACCATGGGGGAGATCCGCGCCGCCATGGGCACGGTGGCCCCGCCCCAGATCGCCGGCGAGAAGGAGATCGTCTGTCAGAACTGCGGCGGCCACACCACCTTCTCGGGCACGCTCACCGCCACCCGCTGCCCGTACTGCGCCACCCCGATCCAGCGCGACGACGTGCACGAGGCGCCGGCGCGCCTGCCCGTCGACGGCGTCCTCCCGTTCCAGGTCGACGAGAAGACCGCCCGCACCGCCCTCGAGGCCTGGATCAACGGTCGGTGGTTCGCGCCCAGCGAGTTCAAGAAGTACAACGAGACCGGCGCGTTCTCCAGCGTCTACGCCGCCTACTTCACCTTCGACTCCGAGACCCGCACCCGCTACGAGGGCCAGCGCGGCGACGACTACACCGTCACCGTCGGGTCCGGCGACAACCGCCGCACCGAGACGCGCACCAACTGGCACCACGTGTCGGGCCAGGTGGCCAACTCCTTCGACGACCTCACCGTGCTGGCGAACGACGGCTTCGACGCCAAGCGCGTCAAGCAGCTCGAGCCGTGGCCCACCCAGACCGCCCGGCCGTTCTCGCCCGAGTTCGTGGCCGGGCACCTGTCGCGCACCTACGACCGAGATGCCGAGGGGTGCTTCCCCGAGGCCAAGCGGGAGATGGACGCCGCCATCGAGCAGACGATCCGGCGCGACATCGGTGGCGACCACCAGCGCATCTCCCGGTCCGACACCCGCCACGACACGCTCACCTTCAAGCACCTGCTGCTGCCCATCTGGCTGCTCACCGTGATCTACGAGGGCAAGCCGTTCCAGGTGTTCATCAACGGCGTCACCGGCGAGGTGCAGGGCCAGCGGCCGTGGAGCAAGGTCAAGATCGCCGCCGCCGTGGTGGTCGGCATCGTCGTGGCCGCCATCGCGCTGTACCTCTACTCCAAGACCAAGTCGACGTCGGGGTGACGCGCTGATGGCGGTGGTCGTGGCCCTCGGGGTGCTCGCGGTGCTGTCGGCCGCCGCCCTCGCGCTCGCCCTGGCGGTGCGCAACAAGCGGGCCTACACCAAGTCGAACGAGCTCATCCCCGGCACGCGCAGCGTGGCGCCGGCGTCGTGGGCGGGCTCGCACGACCCCGAGGCCCGGCTCCACCGCCGGCTGGTGGCCGCCCTGGCCGCGCTGCGAGCCAACCAGGCCTTCGACCACGACGGGACCCTGCTCGACATCCGGGTGGAGCTCGAGCAGCAGGCCGTCGAGGTCGACCAGCAGCTCGTGGCCACCGCCGCCCTGCCGATGCACCTGCGCACCGAACCGCTGGGCCGCCTGACCGCCGCCGTCGAATCGCTGGAGCAGGCCGTGGCCGACCTGGCCGGGTCCTCGGCGGCCGACACCAGCGCCCGGCTCAGCCGCGCCCTCGACGACGTCCGGGCCCGCACCGGCCTGGTGGCCCAGGCCCGGGCCGCGCTCGACGAGCTGCCGCCCATCGAGCCCACGGCGACGCTGGACCCCGGTGTGGTGCCCGACCCGGGCACCGGCCCGGCCGGAGCGGATCCCGACACGGGTGCCGGGTCCGCCGAGGGTCAGGCGGGCGGCTCGAGCTAGGGCGTCAGCGCTTGGCGGCGCGCAGCCCGTCGGCCAGCGCGTCCTCGGCCGAGGCGTAGCAGCGGTCGGGGGTGGTGCGGCCGTACGCCGCCATCCCCGGCAGGTGGAAGATGCCGCTGGAGAGCTTGGCCTTCACCGGGTACCCCTCGGGGCAGGCGCCCTCCACCGGCTTCACCCACACCGTGCCCTCGACGAGGTCGATCACCATGTCGTCGGGTGCGTCGACCACGAGCTCCACCGCCAGGTCGGCGAGCGGGGCGGGATCGGCCTCGTCGACCGGGACGGTGACCACGCGTGGTGCCGGGGTGGGCAGCGGCACGTAGGGCTGCGGCGGTTCGAGGCGCACCGGGCGGCGACGTCGGGCGCCCAGCTCGGTGCGACGGCCGTGGACCACCCGTGCCGCCAGCGCGGCGACCAGCCCGAAGCCCAGGCTCAACCCGACGAGCCACCCGAATCGCGATCGCGACATGGGCGAATCCTACGAGGGGGCTCCCACGGGCCTGGTGGATGGTCGGCGCCCGGCCGGTGCCCGCCGCTCGGCCGCGGCGGCGATGCGGTTCGCCATGCGGGCGAAGATCAGCGCGTGGAACGGGATGAGGGCGTACCAGTACAGCCGCCCCGTGAGGCCCCGGGGGGCGAAGATGGCCCGCTGGTCGAGCACGCTCCCGGCGCCGTCGGGAGCGATCTGCCACTCGAGCCAGGCCTCGCCGGGCAGCTTCATCTCCGCCCGCAGCCGCACGAGGCGATCGGGCTCCACCGCCTCCACCCGCCAGAAGTCGAGGGCGTCGCCGACCCACAGCTCGTCGGGGTGGCGGCGGCCCCGGCGCATGCCCACGCCACCGATGAGCTTGTCGGCCAACCCGCGGATGCTCCACAGCAGGGGGGTGACGTACCAGCCCCGGTGTCCGCCGATCCCCGCCACGGTGGCGAACAGGTCGGCGGGCGCGGCGGGGGAGCTGGCCCGCTGGGCGTCGACCAGGATCGATCCGCCGGCCCAGTCGGGATCGGTGGGGAGCGGATCGGCCGGTGAGCGGCCCGGCAGGTCGGCGTCGGACCAGCGGGTGGCCACCTGGAGGGCCGCCGACCGCTCGAGGGCGAGCCCGACCGCCCGCCGGAACGTGAGCGGGTGGAGGTCGGGCGGCGTCCAGGTGGGCGGACGGGTGACCACCACCTCGTTGATGAGGCTCTCGACGAGAGGGGGGGGCCAGGCCCGTGGGCAGCGGGGTGACCAGGCCGATCCACCGTGACGACAGCGTCGGGCTCAGCACGGGGACGGCCAGGATCCGGCGACGCGGGAGCCCGGCCACCTCGGCGTAGGCGTGCATCATCTCCCGGTACGTGAGCACGTCGGGGCCGCCGATCTCGTGGACGTGGTCGTGGTCGGTCGGGTCGTCGGCCGCCGCCACCAGCCACGAGAGCACGTCGCGGATGGCGATGGGCTGGCAGCGGTTGTCGACCCAGCGCGGGGTGGTCATCACCGGCAGCACCTCCACGAGGTACCGCAGCATCTCGAAGCTGGCCGACCCGGAGCCGATGATGACCGCGGCCCGCAGCTCGGTCACCGGAACCGGTCCGTCGGCCAGGACGCGGCCGACCCCGTGGCGGCTCCGCAGGTGGCGCGAGAGGTGCGGGTCGTCGTCGCGGCCCAGCCCGCCGAGGTAGACGATCCGACGGACCCCGGCGGCGGCGCAGGCCCGACGGAAGGTCTCCGCGGCGTGGCGGTCCTCGGCGTCGAAGTCGGCGCGGCCGCCCATGGAGTGCACGAGGAAGTAGGCGACGTCGACGCCCCGGAGCGCCCGGTCGAGCGAGGCGCGGTCGGTGACGTCGCCGTGCGCCACGTCGACCTGGGCGCGCCACGACTGGTCGTCGAGCTTGGAGGGGGTGCGGGCCAGGGCGCGCACCCGGTGGCCGGCGGCCAGGAGCTCGGGCACCAGGCGGCCGCCGATGTAGCCGGTGGCCCCCGTGACCAGGACGTGGGTGGGCGCGTGGTCGGGGGAGGTCACCGAGGAGTTCGGCGCCGCCCCACCCCGCGGATGGTCAGAGCGGCCGGATCAGGCCGAGGCGGTGGTGGGCAGCCAGGAGGGCCGGCCCTGCTCGAAGGTGGCGATGGCTCCCTCGTTGCGGAGGGTGATGCCGATGTCGTCGAGGCCCTCGAGGAAGCGGTGCTGCACCGAGTCGTCGAGCGGGAAGTCGACCGCCAGGCCGATGGCCGGGGCCTCCAGCGTTCGGCGCTCCACGTCGATGGTGATCTCGAGCGTGGGGTCGGCTTCGACGGCCCGCAGGAGCTGCTCGCCGACCTCGGGGCTCACCACCACCGGCACGAGGCCGTTCTTGGTCGAGTTGTTGCGGAAGATGTCGCCGAACCGTGGCGAGACCACCGCGGCGAACCCGTACTGCTGGATGGCCCACACCGCGTGTTCGCGGCTCGAGCCGGTGCCGAAGTTCGGTCCGGCGATCAGGATGTTGGCGCCCTGGAACTGCTCCTGGTTCAGCACGAAGTCCCGGTCGTCGCGCCACTCCGAGAAGAGGCCCTTGTCGAAGCCGGTGCGCTCGACCTGCTTGAGCCAGTCGCTGGGGATGATCTGGTCGGTGTCGACGTCGGAGCGGTCGAGCGGCACGGCGGTGCCGGAGACGATGCGGACGGGTTCCATTGGTCGTGCTCCTAGAGGTCGTCGGGGGTGGCGAAGTGGCCGGCGATGGCGGTGGCCGCGGCCACGGCGGGCGAGACCAGGTGGGTGCGCCCGCCCCGGCCCTGGCGACCCTCGAAGTTGCGGTTCGACGTGGAGGCGCAGCGCTCGCCGGGCGCCAGCTTGTCGGGGTTCATGGCCAGGCACATCGAGCAGCCCGGGTCCCGCCAGTCGAAGCCGGCGTCGGTGAGGATCCGATCGATCCCCTCGGCCTCGGCCTGGGCCTTCACGGCCCACGAGCCCGGCACCACGAGGGTGCGCAGGCCCGAGGACACCCGCCGGCCCTCGGCCACCGCCGCCACGGCCCGCAGGTCCTCGATGCGGCCGTTGGTGCACGAGCCGATGAACACGGTGTCGACCGCCACCTCCTTCAGCGGCGTGCCGGCGGCGAGGCCCATGTACTCGAGGGCCCGCTCGGCGGCGTTGCGCTCCACGGCGTCGGCGATCGTCGCCGGGTCAGGCACCCGTTCGGTGATGGGGGCCACCTGGCCGGGGTTCGTGCCCCACGAGACGTGGGGGAAGATCTCGGCGGCGTCGAGCACCACCTCCCGGTCGAAGGTGGCATCGGCGTCGGTGGCGAGGGTCTGCCAGTGGGCCACGGCGGCGTCCCACGCGGCGCCGGTGGGCGCGTGGGCCCGGCCCTGCAGGTAGTCGAACGTGGTCTGGTCGGGGGCGATGAGCCCGGCCTTGGCGCCGGCCTCGATCGACATGTTGCAGACGGTCATCCGGCCCTCC
>JAHBSN010000272.1 GCA_019639095.1 Actinomycetota bacterium | reverse complement strand
AGGCCACCACTGATGGAGCTGGTCGTGTTCGTGGCCGCCGCCCTGGTGTGCCTCGCCGGCGCCGTGGGGGTGGTCCTGTCGGACCACCCGGTGCACTCGGCGCTGAGCCTGGTGGGCACCCTGTTCGGCATCGCCGTGCTGTTCATCGCCCAGGACGCCGAGTTCCTGGCCGCCGTGCAGATCATCGTCTACGCCGGGGCCATCGTCGTGCTGTTCCTCTTCGTGATCATGCTGCTCGGCGTCGACCGCACCGAGGACCTTCGCGTGGAGCCCCTCGCCGGTCAGCGGGTGGGCGCCGCCGTGGCCGCCGGCCTCCTGTTCGCCGGCCTCTCCGCCCTGGTGGTGGCCGGCTCGATCACCGGCAAGCCCTCCACCGCCGCCCCCAACGACACCGAGACCTCCAACGTGACCCAGCTCGCCGAGCTGCTCTTCACCCGCTACCTCTGGGCGTTCGAGATCACCTCGGTGCTCCTGGTGATCGGCGTGGTGGGTGCGGTGGTCCTGGCCCGCCACCGCCGCGACGCCTACGTCGACGACGACGCGGCCGACGACGGAGCCGGGCTGGGCGCCGCCGAGGGGAGGGCCTCCTGATGCTCGCCGCCCTCGGCCCCGAGCCCTACCTCATCCTGAGCGCCGCCCTCTTCGCCGTCGGCGCCCTCGGTGTGCTCGTGCGCCGCAACCCGCTGGTGATGTTCATGTGCGTCGAGCTCATGCTCAACGCCGTGAACCTGAGCTTCGTCACCCTCGCCCGCGAGCTCGACGACCTCGGCGGCCAGATCGCCGTGTTCTTCGTGATGGTGGTGGCCGCCGCCGAGGTGGTGGTGGGCCTCGGGATCATCGTCTCCATCTTCCGGCGCCGCCAGGGGGCCACCGCCGACGACCTCGCAGTGATGAAGGGCTGAGGCACCCGTGAACGACCTGCTCTTCCTGATCCCCCTCCTGCCGCTCGCCGGCTTCGTGTTCCTGGCCCTGTTCGGCAAGCGGCTGGGCGAGCCGGCCGCGGGCTGGGTGGCCACCCTCGCCGTGGCCGCCTCCTTCGCCGCCAGCGTGGCGGTGTTCCTCGACCTGCGCTCGATGGGCGCCGAGGAGCGGGTGCTCACCCAGACGCTGTTCACCTGGCTGCCGGTGGGCGGGTTCCAGGTCGACGTCGGGTTCCTGGCCGACCCGCTGTCGGTCACGATGCTGCTCTTCGTCACCGGCATCGCCGCCCTGATCCACCTCTACGCCATCGGCTACATGCACGGCGACGAGCGGTTCACCAAGTTCTTCGTCTACCTGAACCTGTTCGTCTTCTCGATGGTCATGCTGGTGCTGGGCGACAACATGCTCGTCACCTTCCTCGGCTGGGAGGGCGTGGGCGCCTGCTCCTACTTCCTCATCTCGTTCTGGCACGAGAGCGAGGCCAACGCCTCGGCCGGCAAGAAGGCGTTCGTCACCAACCGCATCGGCGACTTCGGCTTCATGGTCGCCATCTTCTTCACGTTCAACGCGGTGGGCACGCTCAACTACGCCGGCATCGCCTCGGCCTCGCCCGCCATGGCCACCACCACCGCCACCGTGATCGCCGCCATGCTCTTCCTGGGCGCCTGCGGCAAGTCGGCCCAGCTCCCGCTGTTCGTGTGGTTGCCCGACGCCATGGCCGGTCCCACCCCGGTCTCGGCGCTCATCCACGCCGCCACGATGGTGACCGCCGGCGTCTACCTGCTCACCCGCATGAACCCGGTCATCGCCCTGTCGGCCAGCTGGGTCCCGTGGCTGATCGCCATCGTGGGTGCGGTCACCGCCCTGTTCGCCGCCACCATCGCCGTCGCCCAGAACGACATCAAGAAGGTGCTGGCGTACTCCACGGTGAGCCAGCTGGGCTACATGTTCCTGGCCATCGGGTCGGGCGCCTACGTGGCCGCCGTGTTCCACATGGTCACCCACGCCTTCTTCAAGGCGCTGATGTTCCTGGGCTCAGGCTCGGTCATCCACGGCATGCACGACGAGCAGGACATGCGGCGCATGGGGGCCCTGCGGAAGGTCATGCCCGTCACCGCCGCCACCTTCATCGTCGGCTGGCTCGCCATCTCGGGGTTCCCGTTCTTGTCGGGCTTCTTCTCCAAGGACGAGATCCTGCTCTTCGCCTACCAGAAGAGCTGGGTGCTCTGGGCGATCGGCCTGGTCACCGCCCTGCTCACCGCGTTCTACATGAGCCGCCAGGTGTTCATGGTCTTCTACGGCGAACCCAAGTGGGACCGCCCCCTCGCCGACGCCGTGCCCGAGCTGGCCGCCGAGCGCGAGGCCTCGGGCGTCCACGAGGGCCACGGCGTCGGCCCGTCGGGCGAGATCCACCCCCACGAGTCGGGCTGGAAGATGCTGGTGCCGTTGCTCGTGCTGGCCCCGCTGGCCTTCGCCGGCGGCCTCCTCGACACGCCCTTCTCCGACCGGGCCAAGTTCCTCGAGCACTGGCTCGAGCCGGTGGTGCACCTGGGCGAGGCCCAGATGACCCAGACCACGGGCGTCAAGGTGGGCCTGGCCCTCGTGGCCACCACCGCCGGGCTGCTCGGCATCGCCATCGCCGCCGCGGTCTACCTGCGCAAGCGGGCCGACCTCGCCGCCAAGATCGAGAAGCCGATCTTCGCCAAGGGCTGGCTCTACGACGCCACCATCACCGCCTTCATGGGCGGGCCCGGCCGCAAGGCGTTCGACGCCATCGCCTGGTTCGACAAGACGGTGGTCGACGGCGCCGTGAACGGCGTCGGCTCGATCGTGCGGGAGGGCTCGGGCAAGGCCCGCCTCGTGCAGACCGGGTTCGTGCGCAACTACGCGCTCGGCATCGCCTTCGGCGCGGTCGTGGTGACCGTGCTCCTCCTCACCCAGGCGGTCTACTGATGCGCGCCGTCCTCCTGGCCTCCGAGGGCGCCGCCCAGGTCAGCTTCCCGATCCTCTCGGCGGTCGTGCTCACCCCGGTGGTGGGCTCGGTGCTGGTGGCCCTCATCTCCCGCCGCCGCCCCGAGGTCGCCAAGCAGGCCGCGGTCCTGTTCGCCACGGCCACCGGTGCGCTCGCCATCGGCGTCCTGGCCCTGTTCCACACCCACCAGGCCGGCTTCCAGCTCACCGACCACGTCACCTGGATCGAGGATCCGCAGATCTCGTGGTCGCTCGGCGTCGACGGCATCTCGCTGTGGCTGGTGGTGCTCACCGGCGTGCTGTTCCCGATCGCCATGTTCGGGGCGCCTCCGCACCACGACGACAAGCCGTTCTACGCGTGGCTGCTGCTGCTCGAGGCCGGGTGCCTCGGGGCCTTCCTGGCCCGGGACCTGTTCCTGTTCTTCATCTTCTTCGAGATCGTGCTCGTCCCGATGTACTTCCTCATCAGCGGATGGGGCTACGAGGAGCGCCGCTACGCGGCCAACAAGTTCTTCCTGTACACGATGTTCGGCTCGGCGTTCATGCTCGTGGGCGTCCTGGCCACCGCCTACCTCCACGCCAAGGGCGGCCCGGTCACCTTCGACCTCCAGACGCTGGCCGAGGGCCAGGGCGTGATCGCCAAGACCACCGCCCGATGGCTGTTCCTGTCGTTCGCCATCGCCTTCGCGGTCAAGGTGCCGCTGTTCCCGGTGCACACCTGGCTGCCCGACGCCCACACCCAGGCGCCCACCGCCGGCTCGGTGATCCTGGCCGGCGTGATGCTCAAGCTCGGCACCTATGGGTTCCTGCGCTTCGGCCTGTACCTCTTCCCCGAGGCCGCGGTGTGGGCGGCCCCCGGGCTCGTGACCCTCGGTGTGATCGGCATCGTCTACGGCGCCATCTGCGCCACCATGCAGAAGGACCTCAAGCGGGTGGTGGCCTACTCCTCGGTGGCCCACCTCGGCTTCATCGCCCTCGGCACCTTCTCGCTCACCACCCAGGGCATCCAGGGCAGCGTGTTCCAGATGGTGGCCCACGGCATCTCCACCGGCTCGCTGTTCCTCCTGGTGGGCTGGATCTACGAGCGGCGCCACACCCGCGAGATCGCCGCCCTGAAGGGCCTCCAGAAGCCGGCCCCGATCTTCGCCGCGGTCTTCACCATCGTGATGCTCTCGTCGATCGGCCTGCCGGGCCTCAACGGGTTCGTCGGCGAGTTCGTCATCCTGCAGGGGTCGTTCCTCACCCGGCGGTGGTGGGCGGTCGTGGCGGTCACCGGCGTGATCCTCGCCGCCCTGTACCTCCTCTGGGCCTACCAGCGCGTGTTCCACGGCGAGCCCGATGGCGACAACGCCACCTTCCGGGACCTGCGGTTCAGCGAGGGCCTGGTGATGGTGCCGATGATCGCCGCCATCGTGTTCATGGGCGTGTACCCCAAGCCGATCTTCGACCGCATCCAGCCCTCGGTGGATCGCCTGGTGGCCCACGTCGAGGACAACTCGAGCTACCGCCAGCCGAAGGTGGCCACGAAGGGCGCGGACATCGTGCCCGAGTCCGAGCGACGGACCGAGGAGCACGCCGGGTCCGGCGAGGACGCCGCCGAGACGGAGGCCGGTCACTGATGCTGCTCGCCCAGGTCCAGGACCTCGCCACCCCCGAGGTGGCCTTCTCCACCGTCGCTCCGATCCTGATCGTGCTCGGCGGGGCGGTGGTGCTGCTCGTGCTCGGCTCGCTCCTGCCGCGCCGTCCCAAGGTGTCGTGGCACGCCGGGGTGGCGATGGCCACCGCGGCGGCGGCCATCGCCGCCTCGATCCCGCTGTGGTTCCGCGCCCGAGACGACGGCCCCATGCTCGTGGCGGCCGACGCCGTCCGCATCGACGGCCTGGCGATCTTCCTCGGCATCGTGATCGCCGGGGGCGTGATCCTTGCGTCGCTCCTGGCGGCCGGCTACCTGCGCCGCGAGCGGCTCGAGGGGCCCGAGGCCTACGTGCTGCTCCTCCTGTCGGCCGCCGGCGGGATGATGATGGCGGCGGCCAACGACCTGCTCGTGCTCTTCCTGGGCCTCGAGATCCTCTCCATCGCGGTCTACGTGCTGGCCGGCATCCACGTCCGCCGGGCCCGCTCCGGCGAGGCCGCCCTCAAGTACTTCGTGCTCGGCGCCTTCTCGTCGGCGTTCCTCCTCTACGGCATCGCCCTGGTGTACGGCGCCACCGGCACCACGAACCTGACCGAGATCCGGTCGTTCCTGGCCGCCAACATCCTCACCAACGACCTCCTGCTGCTCGGCGGCATGGCGCTGCTGCTGGTGGGCCTCGGCTTCAAGGTGGCCGCCGCCCCGTTCCACTCCTGGGCACCCGACGTCTACGAGGGCTCGCCCAGCCCGGTGGTGGCCTACATGGCCTCGGGCGTGAAGGTCGCCGGGTTCGCCGGGATCATCCGCGTGTTCACCTTCGGGTTCGAGTCCTACTC
>JAHBSN010000271.1 GCA_019639095.1 Actinomycetota bacterium | reverse complement strand
AGCAGGCCGAGGGCGCCGAGGGCGAGGCCGACGCCGGCGAGGCTGCCGACGCCGCCGGCGAGGACGCCTGATCCGACGGGGCACCCCGGCCGACCTCCTGGTGGTTGGCCTCGGGAACCCCGGTGCCGAGTACGCCGGCACCCGCCACAACGTGGGTGCCGCCGTCGTGGCGCGCCTGGCCGACCGCCACGGTGGCCGGCTCAAGCTCGGCAAGGAGCGGGCCCTCGCCGCCGAGGTGCGCATCGGCGCGGCCCGCGTGGCGCTGGCGTTCCCGCAGACCTACTACAACGACTCCGGCCTGGCGGCGGCCGCACTGGTGCGCCGCCACGGCATCGACGACCTGCACCGCCTGGTGGTGGTGCACGACGAGATGGACCTGCCCGTCGGCAAGCTCAAGGTCAAGGTGGGCGGCGGCCTGGCCGGCAACAACGGCCTCAGGTCGATCAAGGCCCACCTCCACACCGACGACTTCGTGCGGGTGCGCATCGGCATCGGCAAGCCGCCGGGCCGCCAGCAGGGCGTCGACCACGTGCTGCGCCGGCCGGGCAAGGCCGAGCAGGCCGAGCTCGACGTGGTGCTGGCCGAGGCGGCCGACGCCGTGGAGACGATCCTGGACGAGGGCGCCGAGGCGGCCATGACCCGGTTCAACCAGCGGGCCTGACCCGCTCCGGCGGCCTGCTCAGCCGAGCAGGCGGCGGGCCCGGCTCTTCTGGGTGAACGCGTGGCCGAGGTCGACGGCGGCGAACGCGCTGGGCGCCTGGCCGTCGGTCGCGTAGCGATAGAGGGCGAGCTGGAACACCGCCGACATGGCGTTGGACCAGCAGACCACCGCCACCATCCACACCGTCGCCCACGCCCCCAGCACCACCAGCGCACCCGGGGAGCCGATGGCGATGCCCACCCCGAACAGCGCGAACGACGGCAGGAGCAGCAGGAACGCCACCAGGCCGATGCCGCCGTTGACGATCAGGTTCTCGCCCCAGGTCCGCTTGAGCATCGCGGCCGAGCGTCGCACGGCCTCGCCCACCCCCACCTCCTCGAACACGAGGATCGGCAGCACGAGGAACGTCACCACGGTCCAGGCCAGGCCCACCATGCCGATCACGATGCGGCCGAGCAGGCCCGAGCGCTCCTCGAGGCCGCGCAGCACCACCGACACGGTGGCGCTCACGATGGCCCAGGGAAGGATCCGCCCGGCCCGCTGGCCGGCGCCGCCGAGGGCCGAGGCGATCGACGGGTTGCCGCCGCGCAGGCGCTCGTCGGCGCCGCACAGCAGGGCGGTGCGGAAGAAGATCGTCACGTAGGCGAGCACCGCGTACATGAGCAGGCCAAGCAGCACCTGCACCACGCCGACGCGCGACGTCTCGTTGCCGAGCGCGTCGGTGGTCCGGCTGGTGAGGAAGATCGGCACGAGGAAGGTGGCCGCCACCGCGAGCGACGCGAGCCCCGAGATGAGCGGGAGCACCATCAGCTCCTTGTCCTGCTTCAGCACCGCCCACGACGACGCGGCCAGCTGCTTGGAGCGTGCCCAGCTACCCATGTTCGGTCCCTCCTGGCGTCTCGAACACCTCCCTGTCGGCCGAGCGTGCGGAGGTGTGAGGTCCCGGGCGCGGACCGTAACCGGATCACCTCCGCGACCACCCCCGTGCCGACGCACGGCGGCGGGCCGTCGCGCGTCCCTCCCGAACCAGGAACCCATGGCGCTCACCGACCTCCCCCTGCTGATCCGAGACGAGCCGGCCATCACCCAGGTGCTGGGCCGGTCGGCAGCCGTGCTCGCCGTGCCCGAGGCGGCCCGGCCGCTCACCATCGCCGGGCTGGCCACCGTGGGCACGCGGCGCCCGATCCTCGTGGCCACGCCCACCACGGCCGATGCCGAGCGCCTGGCCCACGACCTCGAGACCTTCCTCGGTCCCGACGCGGTGGAGCTGTACCCGGCCTGGGAGACGCTGCCGTTCGAGCGCGTGAGCCCGGCGGTGGAGACCATGGGCCGCCGCCTGCGCACGGTCTGGCGCCTCGGGCAGGCAGACCGGCGGCCGGCGGTGGTGGTGGCGCCGGTGCGCGCGCTCGTGCAGCGCCTGGGCCCGCAGGTGGACCACACCGAGCCGCTGGTGGTGCGGCCGGGGGAGCGGCGCGAGCAGGACGAGATCACCCGGTGGCTCGGCGGTGCCGGCTACCGGCGCGAGAGCCAGGTGGAGCACCGAGGCGAGTTCGCGGTGCGTGGCTCGATCGTCGACGTGTTCGGCTCCACCGCCGACGGCCCCGTGCGCATCGACCTGTGGGGCGACGAGGTCGACCGGCTCACCGCGTTCTCCGTGAGCGACCAGCGATCCACCGACGACCTGGAGCAGGTGGAGGTCTTCCCGTGTCGCGAGCTGCTCGCCACCGACGACGTGCGCGAGCGCGCCGCGGCGCTGGTGGCCACCGAGCCGTGGGGCCGGGAGCAGTGGGAGCGCCTGGCCGAGGGCCAGCTGTTCGACGGCATGGAGAGCTGGCTGCCGTGGCTGGTGGAGGACCAGCGGACGATCGTCGACCTCCTGCCCGAGCCGTCGCTGGTGGTGGTGGTGGAGCCCCGGCGCCTGCGCGACCGCGCCCACGAGATCCTGGCCGAGGAGGTCGACCTGGCCGCCTCGCTGGCCCGTACGTGGGACGTCGGCGACGACCGCACGTTCCCGCGCCTGCACGCCGAGTTCGGCGACCTCTTCGCCCACCACGCCGTGCCGGTGTGGACCATGACCGTCACGCCCGACGGGCCCGACGTGGCCACCGTGGCCGCGCTGGGCTGGAACCCGGTGGTGGGCGACGGCGAGGGCCTGGTCCGCCAGCTGCGCCAGCTGCTCGACGACGGCTACCGGGTGGTGGTGGCCGCCGAGGGGGAGGGGTCGGCCATCCGGCTGGGCGAGCTGCTGCGCGAGCACGGCCTGGAGCTGCCGGTGGAGGTCGGGTCCCTGGACCGCGGCGCCATCCTCACCGGCGTGAAGCTCGCGGTGCTGGCCGAGGGCGACCTCACCGGCCGGCGCCGGGCCCACCGAGCGCCCCGGGCGCGCAAGCGCGACACCGCCGGCTTCTTCGACGACCTCAAGGTGGGCGACCACGTGGTCCACCACCAGCACGGCGTGGGTCGCTACGGCGGGATGGTCAAGCGCGCCATCGGTGGGGTGGAGCGCGACTACCTGCTGCTCGAGTACCGGGGCGACGACAAGCTCTACGTCCCCTCGGACCAGATCGACGCGGTGCGCCACTACACCGGCGGCGACACGCCCACGCTGTCCAAGCTCGGCGGCGGCGACTGGGCCAAGACCAAGGCCAAGGTGCGCGCCGAGGTCGACGCGATCGCCCAGGAGCTGGTGGTGCTCTACCAGACCCGCCTGCACAGCGCCGGCCACGCCTTCCCGCAGGACACGCCGTGGCAGCACGAGCTCGAGGACTCGTTCCCGTTCCGCGAGACGCCCGACCAGCTGAAGGCCATCGCCGACGTGAAGGCCGACATGGAGGCCCCCACGCCCATGGACCGCCTGGTGTGCGGCGACGTCGGCTTCGGCAAGACCGAGGTGGCGCTGCGCGCCGCGTTCAAGGCGGTGCAGGACGGCAAGCAGGTGGCGGTGCTGGTGCCCACCACGCTGCTCGCCACCCAGCACTTCCAGACCTTCAGCGAGCGCTTCGCCCCGTTCCCGGTTCGGGTGGAGGTCATGAGCCGCTTCCTCACCCCGGCGCAGAGCCGCCAGGTGGCCGAGGGCGTGCGCACCGGCGAGGTCGACGTGGTGGTGGGCACGCACCGCCTGCTCAGCCAGGACATCGAGTTCAAGGACCTCGGCCTGCTGGTGGTCGACGAGGAGCAGCGCTTCGGCGTGAGCCACAAGGAGCAGATCAAGCAGTTCGCCACCAACGTCGACGTGCTCACGCTGTCGGCCACGCCCATCCCGCGCACGCTGGAGATGAGCCTCACGGGCATCCGCGACCTCACGCTGCTGAACACCCCGCCGGCCGAGCGCCAGCCGATCCTCACCTACGTGGGCGAATACGACGAGCGGGCGGTGGCCGAGGCGATCCGCCGCGAGCTGCTGCGCGAGGGCCAGGTGTTCTTCGTGCACAACCGGGTGCGCGACATCGAGCACGTGGCCGCCCAGCTGCGCGAGCTCGTGCCCGAGGCCCGGGTGGCGGTGGCCCACGGCCAGATGGACGAGGGCACCCTCGAGCGGGTGGTGCTCGACTTCTGGGAGGGCCAGTTCGACGTGCTGGTCTGCACCACGATCATCGAGTCGGGCATCGACATGCCCACGGTGAACACCCTCGTGGTGGACCGCGCCGACCGGCTCGGGCTCGGCCAGCTCCACCAGCTGCGCGGCCGCGTGGGTCGCTCGGGCCAGCGGGCCTACGCCTACCTGTTCCACCCCCACGACGTGGTGCTCTCCGAGGACGCCTACGAGCGGCTCAAGACCATCGGCGAGGCCACCGAGCTCGGCTCGGGGTTCCGCATCGCCATGCGGGACCTCGAGATCCGCGGCGCCGGATCGCTGCTCGGCACCGGCCAGAGCGGCCACATCGCCGCGGTGGGCTACGACCTCTACGTGTCGATGGTCCACGAGGCCGTGCAGCAGCTCAAGGGCGAGCCGCTGCGGGAGCCGGCCGAGGTGAAGCTCGACCTGCCGCTCGACGCCAACCTCTCCGCCGACTACGTGCCCAAGGAGGAGCTGCGGCTTGAGGCGTACCGCCGCCTCGCCGAGGTCACCTCCGACGCCGAGGTCGACGACATCCGCGCCGAGTGGGAGGACCGCTTCGGTCCCGTGCCCGACGCCGCCGCCCGGCTGCTCGACGTGGCCCGCCTCCGTGCCGAGGCGCACCGCCTCGCCGTGCGTGAGATCAACGTCACCAAGGGCCCGGCGTTCGGCGGGCCGGCGTGGACCGCCCGGGTGTCGCCGCTCACGCTGAAGGCCAGCCAGTCGATCCGCCTCGGGCGCCTGTTCAAGGGCGCGGTCTACAAGGAGGACCAGGCCCAGGTGATCTTCCCGATCCCGAAGACGCCCGACCTCGCCGGCACCATCGTCGACCTGCTCCGCCAGCTGATCCCGCCGGAGGCCTGAGCGACACCCGCGGGCCCGCGCGACACTCCCTGCCATGCGGGACGCCTCCAGGACCTCGGCTCGGACCTCGATCGCAGCGGGCCTGGTGGCCCTGGCGCTGCTGGCGGCGGGCTGCTCGTCCGACGACGGCGACGCCGCGGACGACGGGCCCACCACCACGGCGAAGGGCGCCTCCACCACCACGGCCGTGGTCGACGAGGACCCGACGTTCGTGTCGGCCGACTGCTGGTGGGAGCTGCCCGACGACGTGCCGGTCGGGACCACCGTCACCTGCGGCACCGTCGACGTGCCC
>JAHBSN010000270.1 GCA_019639095.1 Actinomycetota bacterium | reverse complement strand
TGGCGGTGGCGCAGCGCTCGCCGGTCTCGGGGTCCACCACGGCGGCCTCGATGCCGTCCTGCGGCTTGCCGAGCGCGTCGCGGGGCATGCCCGGGACCGGCACGAAGATCACCGCGTTCTCGCTCGACCCGTAGCCGGCCACGCAGGTGATGCCGAAGCGCCGCCGGAACTCGCGCACGTCGGCGGGCGACGACTCGGGCGCCAGCGCGAACTTCACGACGTGGTCGCGGTCGTCGGCCCGCTCCGGCGTGGCGAGCACGTACCCGAGCGCCCGCCCGACGCTCGTGAAGAACGTGGCGTGGTGGCGGCGGAGGTCGTCGACGAACGCCGAGGCCGAGAACCGCTCGCGCAGGGCGATGGTGGCGCCCGTGGCGAGGGCGGGGAACACGATGGCGTTCAGCGCGTTGCCGTGGAACAGGGGCATGGCGCAGTAGAGGACGTCGTCGGGGCCGAACCAACTGGCGGCCTCGCCCATCCGGGTCGCCCGCCCGTGGGACATCACCACCGCCTTCGGCGCGCTCGTGGAGCCGGACGTGAAGATGAGCAGGAGCGTGTCTTCGGGGGCGACGGCTTGCGGGGCGGGGGGCGCCGCCGCCGCGGCGGCGAGGGCGCGGTGCCAGTCGTCGCCCGAGACGTCGAAGACCGAGGCGGGGCCGAGGTCGAGGCCGTCGAGCAGGGGCGCGCCGGCGGCGTCGGCGAGGACCACGCCGCAGTCGGTGTGGGCGATGTCCCGCTCGAGCTCGGCGCCGCGCCGGGTGGTGTTGAGCCCGACGGTGGTGATGCCCCGCCTCGCCGCCCCCAGGAGCGCCAGGAGGTACTCCGGCGTGTTCTCCACGAGCAGGCCCAGGTGGCGGACCCCGTTCGGTGGCGTCGGGCCGATGGCCGCGTCGATCGCCGTGCCCCACCGATCGCTCTCGGCCACCGCCCCGGCCCAGGTCCAGACGTGGTCGTGGAGCACCAGGCCCACGCGGTGGTCGTGTCGGCGCCGCTCGATGAGGTCGACGAGCGTCTGCGCCGGTGCCCGGTCGTCGTCGGCCATCAGTCGAGCAGCGAGAAGCCGAGCCGGCCCGCCTGGCACAGCTGGTAGCAGAGGGTGTCGTAGGGCTCGACGATGCCGTACGCCACCTCGCCGTCGAGCTCGAAGCGGGCGTGGTGCTGGTCGAGCCCGCAGATGCGAGCGCGCACGGCGGGGTCGTTGGCGTCGTAGGTCTCGCCCGACACCACGCCGTCGCCCACCGCCATGCCGTGCCACAGGTCGCCGTCGGGCGTGCCGCCGTTGGGCCCGCCGTACATGCCGCATCGCAGGTAGGCGGTCTGGTTGCCGAGCCGCTCGAAGGTCATGGTCTGGACCCGGCCGTCGTCGTGGATGAGGTCGACCTCGCCCGACAGGAGCAGGTGCGTGTCGGGCTCGAACCGCATCCGGTGCTCCCGTCCCCGGAGGGTGCCGCTGCGCCGCCGCTCGTCGCCCAGGGGGTAGAGGAGGTGGTCGCCCCAGAGGCCGAAGTCCTCGAACTCGACCCATTCGCCCGAGTGCGGGTGCTGGCCGCCGCGGTACATGCCCGGGCCGCCGACGCCGTCTCGCACGCCCCAGTGGTGGTCCCGCGTGCCGCAGTAGGTCTGCTGGGTGACCTCGAAGCGCTCGTCGCCGACGCTGACCCAGCCCTCCTGCCGGCCGAACCCGTCGTAGCCGGCCACGCCCTCGAAGGGGCGGCCGCCCACGATCGTGCCGAGGCCGAGCTGGCGGTAGATCGGGCGCTTGGTGTCGTGCCACCGCAGATCGAACGCCGTGCCGTGCTCGTTCTCGTCGAGCCAGAGGTGCCACTGGCGGAACGGCTCCACGAGCTCGAACCCGATGGGTCCCACGGTCATGTCGACCCGATTGTCGCCCAGCTTGCGGTGGGCCCGGACGGTGGTGTGCCGGCCTCGGCAGTTGACGATGGCGAACGCCTCCGCCGTGCCCAGGTTGGGGTACATGCCCATCCCGGCCACCACCATCAACTCGCCCACGTGGTCCTGGGCGGTGAACCAGATGCGCTCGTAGGCCTGCGAGTCGCCGGTCCACATCACCCGCAGCGGGTGCGGGTGGTTGTGCACCATCAGCTCGTCGAGCCCCGACATCGGCCGGTGCTCCGCGCTGGCCTCGAAGAACCCGGCGATCTCGCTGCCCAGCGTTCGGTCGCTCATCGGCGCCGGAACCTACGGCGTTCCGCCGAGCCGTGCTGGGCTGCTGCGTGCTTGCCCGCGCCTGCTGCCGAATTCCTGTCGATTTGGTCCGCCTGGCGACCCATATCGACAGGAATTCGCCCCGGTCTCTTCCCGGCACTGGAGGCGCGTGGATTGGTACCGTCGCCGCGTGGTGGTCAGGCGGGCTGAGGGGCAGTGGCCGGTGGTGGTGGCCGGCCTCCTGTGTGCGGCCGTGATGGCCGACGGCGTGGTGGGATTCTCCGGAGTGAACGCGGTCCCGAGCTGGTTCGTGGGTCTGGTCGTGGGCACGACCTTCGCCGTCGCCGCGCTGATCTCGTTCCTGCTGCGAGCGCGGGTGTTCGGGTGGTGGGCCCTGTTCGTCGCTGCGGTGACGACCCCGAGCACGCTCGGCTACATGCCGAACCTGGTCCTGGCGGCCTGGGCCGTGACGATGACCGTGCTGGATCTGCTTCGCTTTCGACGACGGGCGCTGTCCGCTGGTCCTGCGTGGGTGCCGCCCTTCCCGCCACCTCCTGGCGTGCAGCCAGGTGGCCCCGACGGCTGCTGACCCCTTCGTTCGACGCGGCAGGCGGCCTGTGCAGATCCCGATGCTCGATCGACAATCGTGGATGGTTGTGATGTCCTTTTTGTCGGTTTGACAATCTTCGCTGTCATACCCTCTCTCTACGATTGGTGTCGTGATCGAGGAGGCGTTGGCGCAGCTGGCGGACGAGGCGGGGTTGGACCCCGAGCAGCTGGCGCTGGTGCGCGAGGCGGTGGACGTGTGCCGGGCTGCCAATGCCGATCACGTTGCTCCGGGTGAGCTCGGGGATGTCATGGTGGCGGCGGATCGGTGCCGGTCCCGCCTGGAGGCGCAGGCAGCTCGGCCGACGGTGCGGTTCGCGGCCTCGGCGGATTGGGCGTTCGACGGTCCTCGCACCGCGGGGTCATGGTTGGCGACGTACACGAAGGTGTCTCGGGCCCAGGGCAACGGGCTGATCGCCACCGCCAAGACCCTGGGGGAGTGCCCCCACGTGGCGGCCGCCTATGCGGCCGGGCGCCTGGGCGCGGCGCAGGTGCGGTTGCTGTTCGGTGTGCGGCTCGTCAAGGTGCCGGCGCTGCTCGAGGCGTGGACCCGCCAGGAGGCGTGGCTGGTGGAGACGGTGGCGGGGTTGTCGGTGGTGGCCACGTCGCAGTTCCTCGCCGCCTGGCTGGACGCTGCCTGCGATGGCGACGACCCCCGCTACCAAGATCCGGCGGAGCGGAACCACTTCTCCCTGGCCGGGTGGGGGTCGGGGCGCCGGCGGCCCAACGGCGAGTTCGACGCCGAGGCGTCCGCGGCGATCCAGAACGCCATGGACTCGTTGATCAAGGCGTGGCACGCCGACGGATCTCTGGTGGATGACCAGCGGTCGCTGTCGGAGCTGCAGGCCGACGCCCTGGTCGAGCTGGTGGCCAAGGGCGCCCACCACCACCAACCCGCCCGCCCGTCGGTGTCGGTCGTGATCGACCACGACACCCTCGTGCGCCGCGCCGGCGAACCCGGCGGCGAACACGGCGGAGACACCGACGGCGGCGCCGAGACCGACGGCGACACCGCAGGCCGCAGCGGCCACGACAGCAGCGACCACGCCGACTGCGACCACGCCGACTGCGGCCACGACGAGCCGTCGGATCAGATGCCCTACCGCAGCACGATCCTCGGCCACGGGCCGGTGGCGCCCGAAGCGATCCGACGGATGTGCTGCAACGGCGACATCACCCGCATCGTCATGCGCGGCACCTCAGAACCGCTCGACGTCGGACGCGACCACCGCCTCGCCACCCCCGCCATCCGCAAGGCCGTCTGGGCCCGCTCTGACGGCTGGTGCGAGCTCTGCCACCACACCCGCCTCACCTGGTGCCAACTCCACCACATCGACCCCTGGTTCCCCACCGGCGAAACCTCGGTCGACAACAGCCTCCTGGTGTGTTCGCACTGCCACCACCTCCTCCACGAAGGCGGCTACCAGGCCAAGCGCACCGACACCGGCTTCCAACTCCTCAGACCCGACGGCAGCCTCCCCCGCCTGCCGCTCCGCAACCGACCCCACCCCACCGGCACCACCTGAACCAGACGCGCACGCCCAAGCCCCGAGGATCGAACGTCGTCGCCCGCCGATCGGCGTCAGCACACGACGTCGGAGTCCTGGACGACGAGCGTGGCGGTCGACCCGGTTCCTGATCGCGCCACGTCGAGGTTGAGCTCCAGGCTGCCCCGAGTGAAGTCGGTCCAGGCACCAGGCTTGCCGGCGTTGCTCACCCAGCCCAGCCGATCGAGGTGCGCAGCGATGCTGCTGCGCACCTCATCGGGCGCGAGCCGCGAGGCATCGGTTCGTTCGGCCATCGGCGGTTGGTAGTCGTCGCAGCCCCTGGAGGTCGTGGGGCCGTGCGTCGCCGCACCCGGGACCTCGATCTGATCAAGGGCGGCCACGGCGCGTCGGCGGCCCGCTTCGGCTCGTGCCCGTTCGGCCTGGCACATCGCGACGCATCCGCCGAGCAGGACGAGGAACGACAGCAGCACGAACCGACGGACGGTTCGAGTGGGGACGTCCTTGCGCCACCACCTCGTCTCGGCCGGTGGCTGCGCCTTCGCCGGGAGAGGCCAGGGCGGTGGCGGCAGCTCCCGAACCTCCATGAACACCCATCGGCTCGAACGCGGCCCAGGCGAGGGCCAGGTGAGACGAGGTCAGGCGGCGTGGCGGAGCAGCTCGGCGGCCTCGCTGGCGGCGTCGGCCACCGATTGGACCTCCTGCCAGGGGCCGAAGCGGGTGCGGCGGCGGACAGGGACGAACACCGGGGGAGCGGTGGCGATCTCGAGGCCGTCGACGATGGGGGCGAGGGCGCCCTGGTAGCGGACCGCCGAGACGGGGGCGCCGTACCGGTCCTCGAGGCGCGTCGCCACGGCCCGGAGGGCGTCGGCGGTGAGGTCACGGCCGTGTCGGTCGGAGTGGCCTTGGAGGCCTCGGGCGATCACGCCCACCACTGCAGCAGGAATGCCGCCGGTGGTCCGCACGAGATTCCCGCGGGCGGTCAGGCGCTGACGGGCGCTGGCACCTCCACCACGGTGGCCGAGCCCATGCCGCCACCGGCGCACATGGCGGCCACGCCGATGCCGCCACCCCGGCGCCGGAGCTCGTTCACCAGCGTCACCAGCATGCGGGCGCCGGTGGCGGCCACGGGGTGGCCGAGGCTGCAGCCGCTGCCGTTGACGTTGACGAGCTCCTCGT
>JAHBSN010000027.1 GCA_019639095.1 Actinomycetota bacterium | reverse complement strand
ACCCACGTCGCCACCGTGGCCGAGCGCTGGGACCGCCGCCACCAGGCCACGGTCGAGCGGGCCCGCCTCGAGGCGGTCGGACCCACCGTGGAGGCCGGGCGCACCCGGCTCGCGTCCGCCCTCGACGCCGAGGCCATCCGGCCGAGCCTGGAGGCCGCCGAGGCTGCGGCCGAATCGGTGGAGCGAGCCCGACGCGCCGCCGCCCGGCATCGGCACCGGGCCGTCGAGGCACGCCGGGCCCTGCACCGCACGCCGGCCGAGCTGGCCGAGCCGTTCCTGGCCGACGCGCCCGCCGCGGTGGCCGTGGCCGCCGCCCGCCGGGCGGTGGCCGTGGAGGCGGCGGCGCTCGACGCTGCCGCCGCCCGCCAGCGGCAGGTGGCCGAGCTGCGGGCGGGTGCAGCCGAGCTGCACGCCAGCGCCCAGGCCAACCGCACCCTCACCGAACAGGGCACCACGGAGGTCCACCGGCTGCGCACCGAGGCCGCGGCGGCGTCGGAGGCGCTCACGGTGGCCACCACCGCCCGGGACCGGCTCGAAGGTCTGACGGCGGCCGCCGAGCGTGCCGAGGCCCAGGCCGCGGCCGCCGTGCGCCTCCACGGGCTGCGCCAGCGGCTCGAGGCGGCCGACGCCGAGCGCCACGCCGCGCAGGCTCGGGCCATGGAGGCGTGGAGCGCCCACCTCGACCTGCGCTCGCAGTACCTCGACGGCATCGCCGCCGTGCTCGCCCAGGGCCTGGTCCCGGGCTCGCCGTGCCAGGTGTGCGGCGCCACCGACCACCCCGATCCCGCCGAGCCGGGCCACGACGCCGTCACCCTGCCCCAGGTGGAGGCGGCCGAGGCGGCGAGCGACCTGGCCCGCACCGACGCCGAGCGCTGCGCCGAGCTCGCGGCCGCCCTGGCGAGCGACGTCGCGGTGGAGGCGGCTGCGGCTGGCGCCGCCGCCGACGATCCCGCCGCGGCCCACGAGGCCGCCGCCACCGCCCGGCACAAGGTGCGGGTGGCCACCGAGCTGGCCGCCAAGATCGGCGCGCACCAGGCCGAGCTGAACCGGGTCCAGACCCGGGCGGGCGAGCTCGAGGAGCTCGCCACCGCCGCCGGTCAGGCGGCCGAGGCCGCCCGCCGAGATGCCGTCCAGCTCGAGGCGCAGGCCGCCGCGATCGCCGCCGAGCTGGCCCACGAGGTGGGGGCCGGCCTGGACCCCACCGCCGCCCGGCACGCCCTCGACGCGTTCGACGCCGCCCTCGTCGCGCTGGTCGACCACGCGGGCGCCGGCGACGACGCCCGCCGGGCCCAGGAGGCCGCCGAGGCCCGGCTCGCCGCCGACCTCGCCGCGTCCCGCTTCGCCGACCTCGACGAGCTGCGCGGGGCGCTGCTGGCCGCCGAGGAGCGCCGGCGCCTCGCCGAGGAGGTCGAGCAGCACGACCTGCGGTGGGCCACGGTCCTCGACGCGCTCGCCAACCCCCTGCTGGCCGACCTGCCCGCCGCGCGCCCCGATGCCGAGCTCGCCGCCCACCGCGTGGCCGAGGCCCGAACGGCGAGCGACCTCGCCGTCGCCCGCCGCAGCCGCGTCCAGGCCGCCCACGCCCGGATCGACCAGCTCGCCCACGAGCACCGGGAGCTGCTGGCCACGGTCGTCCCGCTCGAGTCCGAGGCCGTCCTGCACGAGGCGGTGGCCAACCGCTGCGCCGGCAAGGTCGCCCCCAAGGTGTCGCTCCAGCGGTGGGTGCTGGCCACCTACCTGGAGGCCATCTGCGAGCACGCCAACCGGCGCCTGGCCACCATGACCGCCGGCCGGTACCAGCTGGTGGTGGTGCGGGAGTCCGGCCACGCCGGGGCCAAGGCCGGGCTCGACCTCGTGGTGCACGACGCCCACACCGGCACGCACCGCCCGGTGTCGGACCTCTCGGGCGGCGAGACGTTCCAGGCGTCGCTCGCGCTCGCCCTCGGCGTGGCCGACAGCGTCGAGGCGCGCACCGGTGGCGTCCGCCTCGACGCCCTGTTCATCGACGAGGGCTTCGGCACGCTCGACGCCGACCTGCTCCAGCTGGCGCTCGACGAGCTCGACGGCCTGCGCGCCGGCGGGCGCATGGTCGGCGTCATCAGCCACGTCGGCGCCCTGCGCGAGCGCATCCGCACCGGCATCGAGGTGGTCCGCACCGGCGAGCAGGGCTCCTCGGTGCGCGTCGGCGCCATCTCCGCCGCCTGAGCCGGTCGGCCGGCCTCCGGTGCGGGTTCTCGGTGCCGGACGGTCGCTGATGAGCCGAGCCCGGCGATCGGGCGCGACGGCCTGACGGCCCTGTCACCCCGGCTGCGTACCATCGGCTCGATGGGTGCGATCAGCGGCGGATGGCTGCGCTACGGCGCCGAGGCCACGGCGGCGCTGCGCGCCCAGATCGCCGAGGCGAAGGCGGGCGAGGTGCTGGCGCCGGTCACGGTGGTCGTCCCGTCCAACCAGGTGGGCGTGTCGGTGCGCCGCCAGCTGGCGGCCAGCAGCGAGGGCGCCGTGCCGGGCGCCGGACCCGGCCTGATCGGCGTCACGTTCCTCACCCCGTACCGGCTGGCCGAGCTCCTTGGGGCAGCTGCGCTCGCCGGCCAGGGCCGTCGCCCGGTGTCCACGCCGGTGGTGGCCGCCGCCATCCGCCGGGCCCTGACCGCCGAGCCCGGCGCGTTCGCCCCGGTGGCCGACCATCCGGCCACCGAGGCGGCGCTGGTGGCGTCGTACCGCGAGCTGCGGGACCTCGACGACGCCGCCCGGTCCGCGCTGGCCACCCGCAGCCACCGCGCCGCCGAGGTCGTGCGCGTGTGCGGTGCCGCCCGCGGGGCGCTCGTCGCGCGCTGGTACGACGAGGAGGACCTCATGGCGGCGGCCGCCGAGGTGGCCCGCACCGAACCCCCCGTCGTGGCCGGCCTGGGCCGGGTGATCGTGCACCTGCCCCAGCGGCTGGGCCGCCACGCCGTCGAGCTGCTCCGCGCCGTGGGCGAGGGGGCGAGCCTCGCCGTCAACGCCGGCGCCACCGGGGTCGAGGCCGCCGATGCCGAGGTGGCCGCGTCGCTGGCCGGCCTCGGGCTCGACCCATCGGCCGGCCGGCCCGCCAGGTCGGTCCTGCCGCTCGCCGTCTCGGCCGAGCGCACCCGCATCGTCACCACCTCCGACGCCGACGACGAGGTCCGCGCCGCGGTGCGCACCGTGCTCGACGCCGTGCGCGGCGGCACGTCGCTCGACCGCATCGCGGTGCTGCACGCCGCCACCGAACCCTACGCCCGGCTCCTCCACGACCACCTCGCCGCCGCCGGCGTGCCCGCCAACGGGGCCGCCGAGGTGCCGCTCGTGGGCCGCGTCGCCAGCCGCACGCTCCTCGGCCTGCTGGAGCTGCCCGCCGGGGGCTACCGGCGCGAGCAGGTGGTCGGCTGGCTCGCCAGCTTCCCGGTCCGCCACCACGGCCGGCCCGTGCCCACCACGGCGTGGGAGCGGGTCTCCTCTCGAGCCGCCGGCCTGGTGGCCGGCCGCCAGCGTGGGACGAGCGGCTCGCCCAGCTGGCCGAGGCGCTCGACGCCGAGGCCGTACGATGCCGACGACGAGGTGCCCACCTGGCGAGCCGACCGAGCGCGAGACGAGGCGGCACGAGCTCGCGAGCTGCGCGGCTTCGTGCTGGGCCTGGCCCAGCAGCTGGCCGACGCCGAGGCGCCCCAGCCCTGGAGCGATCGCGCCCACTGGGCCAAGGGGCTGCTCGCCGAGCTCCTCGGCCCGCCCACCGCGCGCACCCGCTGGCCCGACGTCGAGCGGCGGGCGGCTGAGCGGCTGGACCTCGCCCTCGATCGGCTGGCCGCGCTGGACGACGTCGAGGGTCCCGTGCCCCTCGCGGTCTTCACCCGCACCCTCGCGGTGGAGCTCGATGGCCGACCCGGCCGTGCCGGCCGGTTCGGCGAGGGGGTACTGGGGCCGATCTCTCGGCATCGGCGTCGACCTCGACCTCGTGGTGGTGCTGGCCCGCCGGTGGCACGTTCCCCGCCACCGCCCGGGGACGACTCCCTCCCGCCCGACGACGACGCCAGGCCACCGGCGGCCAACTGCCCCTGCGCAGCGCCCGGTCGACCGCCACCACCACCAGTTCTCGCCACGATCGACGCCACCGCGCGCCAGGTGCTGTGCGTGCCCAAGGGAGACCTCCGCCGCAGCCGCGAAGCGGGTGCCGTCGCGCTGGGTGCTCGACGTCGCCTCCGCGCTCGCCGGCGAGCGCTGGTGGTCCGCCGAGCTCCTCACCTCGCCGGACGCGCCGTGGCTCACCCACGTGGCGTCGTTCGACGCCGGCCTGCGGACCCTCGCCGAGCCGGCCACCGCCCAGGAGCACCGGCTCCGGCACCTGCTGGCCACCGCACCCACCCGCCGGGACGACCTGGCGGTGGCCGCAGCCCAGGTCGACGCCGTGCTCGGGCGGGGCGTGACCACGCTCGACGCCCGCTGGAGCCCGCAGCTCACCCGCTTCGACGGCGACCTGCGCGGCCTCGCCGTGCCCTCCCCGGTGGACCACGGCACGTCGGCCACCCGACTCGAGGGCTGGGCCAAGTGCCCCCACGCCTACTTCCAGCAGTACCTGCTGCGGGTGGCCCAGGTGGAGCTGCCCGAGCAGCTCCTCCAGATCAGCCCGATCGACCGGGGCAACCTGATCCACGAGGTCCTCGAGGCGTTCATCCTGGGCGAGCTCGCCGCCGGCACGGTCCCCGGGCCCGACGAGCCGTGGTCGGCCGACGCCCACGACCGGTTGCAGGCGCTCGCCGCCGAGCGGGCCGACGACTTCGAGCGGCGCGGCCTCACCGGCCTGGCCATCTTCTGGCAGCGCGATCGCCGCCGGATCGAGGCCGACCTCCGCACGGTGCTGCTCGAGGACGACGCCCGCCGACGCCGCACCCGCACCCGCCCCGCCGCCGCCGAGCTGCCCTTCGGCGTCGAGGGCGCCGAACCGGTGCGGTTCCCCCTGGGCGACGGCCGGACGGTGCCGATGCGCGGCAAGGCCGACCGGGTGGACCAGGCCGACGACGGCACGCTGCACGTCGTCGACTACAAGACCGGCAAGACCGATCCGTACAAGGGCCTTTCCCCCGAGGACCCCCACCAGGGCGGCCGCCACCTCCAGCTCGCCGTGTACGCCGAGGCGGCCCGGCAGCGCTTCGGGTCGCCCGACACCCCGGTGGTGGCCACCTACTGGTTCACCTCGGCTCGGGGCCGTTTCGAGGAGCTCGGCTACGCCGTCACCCCGGAGGTCACCGCCGACGTGGGCTCGGCCATGCGGGCCATCGTCGAGGGGATCGAGGGCGGCCTGTTCCCGCCGCACCCGCTCCCCAAGGAGACCCTCGCCCTTCACCGATTGCATCTGAGGACCCTGACGAGCTGGCACCACCGACGCAGGCCCGCTGGGAGCGCAGGTCGCCCACCCTCGGCTCGAGCCCTACCTGGCGCTGGTCGCCCCACCCGAGCCCGACCCCGAGGAGGCGGCCCCATGACCGCTCCCCTGCCCGACGCCGCCCACCGCGAGCGCATCGCCACCGACCTCGGCTCAACGCTCTTCGTGGAGGCCGGCGCCGGATCCGGCAAGACCACCGAGCTGGTGGGACGCGCCCTGGCGCTGATCGCCTCCGGGCGGTGGAGCTGCGCGAGGTGGCGGCGATCACCTCACCGAGAAGGCGGCGGCCGACAGGCGACGGCTGCGCCAGGGCCTGAGTGCGGGCGTCGGCCACGGCTCGGGCCGAGGATCGGCCCGAGGAGGCCGACCGCTGCGACCTCGCCATCGACCAGCTCGACGGCGCCGCCATCGGTACGCTCCACGCCTTCGCCCAGCGGATCCTCGCCGAGAACCCGATCGAGGCCGGGCTCCCGCCCAGGGTCGAGATCCTCGACGAGGTCAGCAGCGAGGTCGAGTTCGACCAGCGCTGGCGCTCGTTCCGGGACCAGCTCCTCACCGACCCCGACCTCGAGCGCACGCTGCTGCTCCTCTTCGGCACCGGCGTGCGGCCCGAGGCGCTGCGGGTGCTGGCCCAGGAGTTCGACCGCAACTGGGACCTCGTCGAGGAGCGGGTGCCGGCCGACGCCGACGAGCCGCCCACGCTCACCGCCCGGCTGGCTCCGGCGCTCGCCGCCATCGACGACGCGGTGCGCCGCACCGTCGAGTGCACCGACACCACCGACAAGCTCCACGCCCGGCTCGAGCTCATCGCCGGGTGGGTGGCGCACGTGCGCTCGATCACCGACGAGCTCGACCTGCTCGACGAGCTCGGCCCGGCCAACGCCGCCAAGCCCAGCTTCCGGGTGGGCAACGTGGGCGCCAAGGGCAAGTGGTCGTGCGACCTGCCCGAGCTCAAGGCCCAGGTGGCCGCCGCCGGCGAGGGGCTCGACGCGGTGATCGGCCAGGTCACCACGGCGTGCGCCCAGCGGGTGGGCACCGCCCTGCGGGACTTCACGCTGGACGCCGCCCGCGCCCGCCAGGCCGAGGGACGCCTGGCGTTCCACGACCTGCTGGTGCTGGCCCGATCGCTCGTGCGCCACCCCGAGCACGGCGCCGCCGTCCGGCGTCGCCTCCACCAGCGCTACCGCTGCCTGCTCCTCGACGAGTTCCAGGACACCGACCCGATCCAGCTCGAGCTGGCGGTGCGCATCGCCGCCGCGGACCCCGAGGCGGCGGCGTCGGGCACCGCCGGCTGGGACCAGGTCCCCGTGGCGCCCGGCCACCTGTTCGTGGTGGGCGACCCGAAGCAGTCGATCTACCGCTTCCGTCGCGCCGACATCTCCGTCTTCCTCGACGCTCGGACCCACTTCGGCGAGGCGGGCGGCGACCACGCCGGCGGGCTGGTGGAGCTGTCCACCAACTTCCGCACCGGCGCCCCCGTGATCGGCTGGGTGAACCGCACCTTCGCCGCCCTCATGGCCGAGCCGGCCGAGCTCGACCTGCCGGTCCCGTCCCAGCCCGACTACGTGGCCCTCCACGCCGTGCGGCCCGAACCGCCGGTGGGCCCGGCGGTGTCGGTGGTGGGGCGCACGGCCCTGCCGCCCAAGACGTCGGCGCCGGTGCTGCGCGAGGCCGAGGCCGGCGACGTCGCCGACACCGTGGCGCGCGTGGTGGCCGAGGGGTGGAGCGTGGGCGACGGCGACGGGTGGCGCCCGGCCCGCCTGGGCGACATCACCGTGCTGGTGCCGGCGCGCACGTCGCTCCCGTTCCTGGAGGACGCCCTCGAGCAGCGCGGCATCCCCTATCGGGCCGAGTCCAGCTCGCTGGTCTACGTGTCGCGCGCGATCCGAGACCTGCTGCTCGTGGCCCGGGCGGTCGACGATCCCACCGACCACCTCGCCATCGTGGCCGCGCTCCGCACGCCGCTGTTCGCCTGCGGCGACGACGACCTGTTCCGGTTCAAGGTGGAGCAGCGCGGCCACTGGAACCACCTCGCCACCCAGCCCCCGGAGGTGGTGCCCGGCGCGGTCACCGAGGGCTTGGAGGCGCTGCGCGAGCTCCACCGCGAGCGGCACTGGCGCACGCCGGCCGAGCTGCTCGACCGCATCGCCCGGGATCGCCGGCTGTTCGAGCTGGGCTTCGCCGAGGGCCGCACCCGAGACGTGTGGCGACGCCTGCGGTTCGTGATCGACCAGGCCCGGGAGTGGGGCGAGGCCACCCACGGCGGCCTGCGCGAGTACCTCCAGTGGGTGGCCCGCCAGACCAACGAGGGGGCGCGCGTGGCCGAAGCCGTGCTGCCCGAGTCCGACGACGACGCCGTGCGGATCATGACCATCCACGCCGCCAAGGGCCTGGAGTTCCCCGTCACGATCCTGAGCGGCATGTCCACCGTGCCGCAGTCCCGGCCGAGCCCCGCCCAGGTGGCGTTCCCACCCGCCGGCGGCGTGGGCTACCGCTTCGGCTCCAAGGTCACCACCGAGGAGTTCGAGACCTGGAAGCCCATCGACGAGCAGAGATGGGCTTCGACGAGCGGGTCCGCCTGCCCTACGTGGCCGCCACCAAGCTCTGTGGCCACCTCGTGGTCTCCAGGCACCGCAAGGCCCGGCCAGCGCGCCACCCACCAAGCGCACCAACGCCGAGCTGCTGGTCGACGGCATGGGCGACGAGCTCGACGGGGTCCCCGACGCCGTCGATCGCCTTCCCCTCGTACCGGCGCCGGTGGAGGCCACCTGTTCACCGCCGGCGCCTCGCCGAGTGGGAGGCCCGCCGCGCCGAGGCGCTGGCACGCGCGCCCGGCTTCCACCACGGTGGCCGCCACCGCCTCACCGCCGACGGCGCCCCCGACGTGGCCGACCACGAGCCCGCCGCCGAGCCCGCCGTCGAGCCCGACGAGCCCGCCGACGCCGGGTTGCGCAAGCGCCCGCCCGACCAGGACCTCCCGCCGTGGCTCAAGGGCCGCTACGGCACCGCGGTGGGCCGGGCCGTGCACGCCACGCTCCAGACCGTCGACCTCGCCACCGGCGCCGGGCTGGCCGACGCCGTGGCCGCCCAGTGCGAGGCGGAGGCCATCGTCGACCGCCGCGCCGACGTCGAGGCGCTCGCCCGAGCCGCGCTCGGCTCGCCGAGCGTGGTCGAGGCCGCCGCCGGCGCCCACTGGCGGGAGGTGTACGCCTGCACACCCACCGCCGACGGCCGGCTCCTGGAGGGCTACGTCGACCTGCTCTACCGCTCGGCCGACGGCCTCGTGGTGGTCGACTACAAGACCGCCGCCACCGACGACGCCGGCGAGCTGGCCCGGCGCACCGCCGGCTACCGGCTGCAGGGGGCGTCCTACGCCCTCACCGTGGGTCGCACCACCGGCGAGCGGGTGGGCCGGGTCACCTTCGTGTACCTCACGCCCCGCGGGGCCGTGGAGGTGCACCTCCACGACGTCGACGCCGCCGTGGCCGAGGTGGAGGCCCTGGTGGCCCGGGGCCAGGAGCACGTGCTGGCCTGAAGTCCGGCCGGTTCGGGCCGATGAGGAGGCCGTGTCCAACCTGCCGCCGTCGCCGCCCTACGGGTCGTCGCCGCCCTACTCGTCGTCGCCCCCGACGCTCACGGATCCGCCCGGCAGCGCGGTCCTCACCGTGCGGGTGCCCCGCCTCGAGGCCAAGGACCTGGCCGAGATGCGCCTGGCCGTGTCCCGGGCGCCCGCCACCCGCGAGCGCGACCGCCGCGCCCAGCGCCGGCTCTGGGGGTGCCTGGCCATCGTGGCCGTGCTGGTGGGCCCGGTGGTGGCCAGCGGCAACCGGCCCGACCTGACCCTGGCCGGCGTGCTGCTCGGGTTCGTGGCCGGGGTGCTCGTGATCATGGGCGAGCTGCGCAAGGCCGCCGAGGAGGTGGTGGCGGTCACCTACTGGTTCGACGCCGTGGGCATCCGCTGGCAGGACGCCTCCATGGAGGGCCGCACCTCCTGGGCCGACGTGTGGCTCGTGCAGGGCGAGCGGTGCCTGGTGATCGTGAAGGGCCGGTCGCTGATCCTCGCCGTGCCCAAGCGGGAGGCCCACCCCGACCTGGTGGCGCGGGTGGTGGCGCTGGCCACCGCCTCGGGCGCCACCTACGACCCGGAACCGCTCGGGTCCACCGCCTTCGCCTGAACCCCCGGCCCCCGCCGAGCGGTCGCGTTACGGTCCGGACCGACCGCTCCGCCCGCCCCCGGAGGACCCGTGGCCACCGTCGACCGCTCCCAGCTCGCCCACCGGCTCGACGCCGAGCGATCCGCGTTCGCCGAGGCCCGTCCGGCCTCCCGGGCTGCGGCCGCCGACGCCGCCACCCACCTGGTGGGCGGCGTGCCCATGACCTGGATGGCCAAGTGGGCCGGCGGCTTCCCCATCTTCCTGGCCGAGGCGCGCGGCAACCGCCTGACCGACCTCGACGGGCACACCTACGTCGACTTCGCGCTCGGCGACACCGGCGCCATGGCCGGGCACTCCCCCGCCCCCACCATCGCCGCCGTCCGACGGCAGGTGGAGGAGGTGGGCGGCATCACCGCCATGCTGCCCACCACCGACGCCGCGTGGGTGGCCGCCGAGCTCACCCGGCGCTTCGGCGTGGGTCGCTGGTCGTTCGCGCTGAGCGCCACCGACGCCAACCGCTGGGCCCTGCGCCTGGCCCGGCTCGTGACCGGCCGACCGCTCGTGGCCTCGTTCGCGTACGGCTACCACGGCACCGTCGACGAGACGTTCGTGGTCCGAGCTCCCGACGGGTCGACGGTGGCGCGCGCCGGCAACGTGGCGCCCGCCGTGCCCCCGGCGCAGACCACCCGGGCGCTCGAGTGGAACGACCTGGCGTCGGTGGAGGCGGCGCTGGCCCCGGGCGACGTGGCCGTGCTGATCACCGAGCCCGCACTGACGAACATCGGCATCGTGCTGCCCGAGCCCGGCTTCCTCGACGGCCTGCGGGAGGTCTGCGACCGCACCGGGACGCTGCTGCTGATCGACGAGACCCACACGCTGTCGGCCGGCCCCGGCGGATGCACGCAGGCGTGGGGCCTGCGGCCCGACCTGGTCACGCTCGGGAAGTCGTTCGCCGGCGGCGTGCCCATCGGCGCCTACGGCCTGTCCGACGACGTGGCCGCCCGCCTGGCCGAGCGGGTGGCCGCCACCGACGCCGACCTCGTGGACGTCGGCGGCGTGGGCGGCACGCTCGCCGGCAACGCCCTGTCGCTCGCCGCCGCCCGGGCCACGCTCGGCGAGGTGCTCACCCACGCCGCGTTCGAGCACATGATCGACCTGGCCACCCGCTTCACCGCCGGCGTGCAGGAGACCCTCGACCGCCACGACCTCCCCTGGAGCGTGGTGCAGCTCGGCGCCCGGGCCGAGTATCGCTTCGCCCGCCCGGCGCCGCGCACGGGCACCGGGTCGGCGGGCGCGGGCGACGACGACGTGGAGGAGTACCTGCACCTCGCCATGGCCAACCGGGGCATCCTGCTCACGCCGTTCCACAACATGGCGCTCATGTGCCCCGCGACCACCGCCGCCGACGTCGACGCCCACACCGGGGCCTTCGCCGAGGTGGTGGCCGCCATCGTGGCCGCCTGAGCGACCCTCGGGTCAGGCCGGCGGCTCGGCGCCCAACAGCTCGAGGCAGGGCTCCACGCCCACCAGCTCGATGTCGTCGCGCCGCCGCTGCTCCCACGTGGCCCGGTCGAGCACGAATCGCAGCTCGCGCCGCCACCCGCGGCCGCCGTCGTCGCGGACGGCGTCGCCGTTGGCGCGGTAGCCGAGCGAGCGGGTGACCGCCAGCGACGCGGCGTTGCCCTCGTAGGCGCCCGACTCGGCCCGCTCCGCGCCCAGGCCCTCGAACGCGAGCTGCAGCATCGCGGCGCGCATCTCCCGACCCAGGCCCTGGCCCTGGCGGGGCCGGTGCAGCCACGAGCCCGACTCCACGGTGCGCCGCGTGGCGAAGCCCGTGGCGAAACGTCCTGGGTGCCGACCACCTCGCCCTCGACCACCGTCTGAAGGGCTGCCAGTCGTCGGCGGTGAGCTGGCCGCGGCGCGCAGTGGAACTGGAGACCTCCGCTCTCGCTCCGCCCCATCCGGCGCCAGGCTCCAGCAGGTGGAACGGCAGGAAGTCGGGGTCGTGGATGTCGCCAGGCCCCGCCAGGACCACCCCAGGGGTCGGCGTCGGTCGGATACCGCAGCACCAGCCGAGGCGTTCGGACCTCGAGCCGAAGAGGCCAGATCGAAGGGCGGCTCGATCGTCCGTGCCCCAGGCTCGCCACCCGCCGGGGTCGAAACCGCCGCCGAGTAGCGTGGGCCGATAGGACACGACATCCCCGGAAGCATCGCCGGCATCAAGTGAGCATGGACCTCTCGGTCCTCTTCAATTAACCACGCTCTCACCTACGTGTTCGCCACCAACCGGTTCCCGATCGAGTCGCCGGGCCTGTCAACCACCGCCTACTGGGTGGGCGGCGTGGCGGGCGCGCTGCTGTTCTTCGTGTCGCTGCTGGTCCACGAGGTCGGCCACGCCCTGGTGGCGCGCGACGAGGGCATCGGCGTCCGGGGGATCAGCCTGTGGCTGCTGGGCGGGGTGGCCAAGCTCGAGTCGTCGCCCACCACCGCCCGCTCGGAGTTCCGCATCGCCGTGGTGGGGCCGCTGGCCAGCGCGGCGTGCGGGGTGGCGTTCCTCTCAGCGCCTACGTCCTGCGAACACGACGGCATCGCCAGACTCACCGGGAACCTGTTCGCCAAGTGCTCGGCATCCTCAACATCCTGCTGGCCGGGTTCAACATGCGCCCCGCCGCCCAGCTCGACGGCGGCACCGTGCTGTCGTCATGGTCTGGCGCCACTTTCCGGCAGCCGGGCCGCCTGCCGACCTGCAATGTCGTCTACGCCGATCACGCCGTCGGCGAACCATGGTGCTCTTTCAACTTCGCCGCCATCACGGCAAGCAGCGCCGGGGTCGGCACCAAAAGCGACCTTCCTGCTCCTCGTGGGCGGGTTCATCGCCTTCGCCGCCTACCGCAACCTCAAGTCGCTCCCGATCTACCAGCTGCTCGACGGAGCCACGGTGCGCGAGGCCATGGTGCCCACACCGCCGCCCGCCGCCGGCTGGGCCACCGTGTCGGACTTCCTCGCCGGCGTCCCCGCCGACTGCCCCCACCACGCGTTCCCGGCGCTCGACGAGCACGGACGGGTGGTCGGCCTGCTCACCGCCGCCGCCGTGCGCGCCACCCCTCGCGAGACCTGGAGCCAGCTGCGCGTGGTCGACCTCGCCTACCCGCTCGACCGCATCACCGTGGTGGCGCCCGACGAGCCGCTGCTGCCCGCCGTGCAGAAGATCGACGGCGGCGACGTGCGCGACGGCCTCGTGGTGGCGGCCGACGGCACCGTGGTGGGCACCATCGGCGCCAGCGCGCTCTACCACGCGCTGGACCGCCGCCGGCTGCGCATCGCCGAGGAGCAGGCCGCCACCAAGGCCCCGCCCCCGCCGCCGCCCCCGGTGCCCACGCACCACCGCTAGCTTCGGGCGCCATGACCGACGCAGGCGCCCTCCCCACCTACGAGCTCGTCGACGGCATCGCCGTTATCACCCTCGACGACGGCAAGGCCAACGTGTTCAGCGACGCCGTGCTCGCCGAGCTCGAGGTCCTGACCGACCGGGTCGAGGCCGACCACGCCCGGGCCCTCGTGCTCGTGGGTCGGCCCGGCCGCTTCTCGGCGGGGTTCGACCTCGGCGAGATGACCTCGGGCGTCGAGCAGATGCGCGCGCTGGTCAGCCGCGGCGCCCGCTGGTGGCTGCGGATCTACGGCCTGGGCATGCCCACGGTGGCCGCCTGCACCGGCCACGCCCTCGCCGGCGGCGCCATCACGCTGCTCAGCTGCGACGTGCGCATCGGCGGCGACGGTCCGGCCAAGATCGGCCTCAACGAGGTGGCGATCGGGATGCCGCTGCCCCGCTTCGCGGTGGAGCTGGCCCGCGAGCGCCTGCTGAAGAGCCACTTCCCCACCGCGATCCTCGGCACCACCTACGACCCCGCCGGCGCGGCGGCGGCCGGCTACCTCGACCGGGTGGTGCCGGCCGACGCCGTGGTGGAGGAGGCCATGGCCGAGGCCCGGCGCCTGGGCGAGCTGCGCACCGGCGCCGTGGCCCGCACCAAGGCCAACGCCCGCCAGGCGATGATCGATGCCGTGGCCGCCGGCATCGACGAGGACATGGCCACGGTGGACGCCCCCACGCCCCCCGGCTGATCGCTGGCCGCCGGAGCCAGGCCGGTCAGGCCCGGGCGTCCTCGATCAGGTTGATCTCGTAGAGCACCAGGTCCAGCGCGTCGGCCGCCGCGATCGGGGCGAAGCGCTGCGGGTGCTCGCGGGTGGTGCAGGTGCTCACGGGCGCCAGGATCGTCCACGGCGTGGGGTGGCAGAACTGCACCACCGAGTACCGGTCGCCGGCCTGGCCCGGTGCCGCCACCACCCGGTGCACGCCGGGACGGATCGTGCCGTTGGTGATGATCTCGAGCATCAGCCCCGTGTTGATGATGGCGCCGCCCTCGGGAGCCACGGCGTCGATCCAGCGGTCCTCGTCCTTGAGCTTCACCTGGAGGCCGGCGGCGGTGGCGCGGGGCAGGGCGGTGATGAGGTTGATGTCGGCGTGCTCGCCGGCCCAGACGTGGGGCGCGTCGGGCGCGGAGTCCATCGGCGGGTAGTGGATGGCCCGGCTCAGCGTGGACCCGTCGACGAGCATCTTCTCGAAGAAGTCCTCGTGGCAGCCGATGCCGGTGGCGATGATCCGCAGCACGCGTCGCTGGAGGTCGGCGATGGCGTCGTGGAAGGCGTTGAGCACCTCGGTGATCCCGGGCACGGCGGCCTCGGGCAGGACCTGGTCGTGGTAGCGGTGCGGGAACCGGGTGCGGAGCGGGTGCCCGGGGGCGACGTCGCGCCCCCAGTTGAGCATCTCCTTCCAGTCGGCCACCTCGGCGGAGGCGGCGGTCTCCACCAGCAGGCCCGTGTAACCGGTCTGGCCGTGGGTGCCGGGCGCCACGAAGCGGGCCTTCTCCTCCGCCGGCAGCGAGAAGAACCGCTCCAGCGCGTCGTAGGCGGTGTCGATCAGGTCCTCGCTCACGTCGTGGGAGACGTAGGCGAACCCGGTGCGCAGCGAGCGGATCAGCCCCTCGACCACGGCCCGGCGCTGCGAGTCGCTCCCGGTCTCGAACGCCAGCAGGTCGACCTCGAGGATCTCGTCAGCCATGGGCCAGACGGTACCGTCGTGCGCTCGTGGCCGTGCTGCTGGGCATCCTCGTCGCGCTGACCTACGGCAGCGGAGACTTCTGCGGGGGGATCGCCGCGTCGCGCACGCGCCCCAGCTCGGTGGTGCTCGGGTCCTTCGCCATCAGCGGCGCGTGCCTGCTGGTGGTCACCGGCGGCTGGTGGGCGGTGGGCGGCCTGCCCGAGCCGGTGGCCCACGACCTGCTGCTCGGCGCCGCCGCCGGATGCATCGGGCCGCTCGCGGTGGGTCTGCTCTACCGCGGGCTGGCGATCGGGCGCATGAGCGTGGTGGCGCCCATCACCGCCGTGGTGGCGGCGGTGGTCCCCTTCACCTGGGGGTTGCTCCAGGGCGAGCGCCCGTCGACGGTGGCGCTGGTGGGCGTGGCCGTGGCCCTGGTGGCGGTGGCGCTGATCTCGGGCGCGCCCACCCACCCCGACGACCTCACCACCGCCGGCGGCACGTCGCCCGCGCTGGTGGCCACCGCCGTCGCCTCCGGCTTCGGGTTCGGCGTGATCTTCATCCTGTTCGGCTCGGTCTCCGACGACCCCGGCCTCTGGCCGCTCCTCTCGGCCCGGGCCGTGGCGGTGCTCGGCGTGGTGCCCCTCGTGGTGCTCTGGCTCCGCTCGCAGGGTCGCGCGGCGCGGCCGTGGGTGGTGCCGGCGGCGGCGGCGTGGGTGCCGGTGGCCGGCGCCGGCGTGCTGGACGTCACGGCCAACGCGCTGTACCTGGCCGCCGCCCAGCAGGGCCTGCTCTCGCTGGTGGCCGTGCTGTCGTCGCTGTACCCGGCGGCCACCGTGGTGCTCGCCCGCGTGGTGCTGGGCGAGCGCCTGCACCGCATCCAGGTGGTGGGGCTCGTGCTGGCCGCCGCCGGCGTGGTGGCGATCGCCGCCCCCTGACCGGGCGACGACGGGCTCGTCAGCCCGGCGCGCCGCCGCCGGTGAAGCCCACCGGCGGGGTGTCGTCGGGGTCCGTGTCGCCGGGGTTCGTGTCGTCGGCCGCTGGGCGTGCCGACATCGGATCCACCGAGGCGGGACGGCCGCCGAAGCCCACCGGCCCCGCCGGCTCGGGCTCGGGCTCGGGCTCGGGCTCGGGCTCGGGGTCAGGCTCAGGCTCCGGCTCCGAGGACGACGGCATGGGGATGGCCTCGTCGACCGATGCCCCCATGGGGATCGGCGCCTCGGCGTCCACCGCCGGCTCCGGCTCGGCCAGCGGCTCCGCCGATCCGACCGGCTCCGCGGGGATCGCGTCGGACCCGGCGAGGTCCTCGCCGTCGACGGCATCCACCTCGGTGGCACCCGCCGCGTCGGCACCGCGCTTGGCCTTCTTCGCCTTGGGCGCGCGCTTCTGGAGCACCAGCCCGGCGAGGCCGGCGGCGGTGCCGGGCAGGCGGGCGTAGACGTCGTCGGTCATCGGCCCGATCTGACCGGCCGGGTCGCCCTCGGACACGAAGGCGATGATGCGGCCCTCGGCCACGCCGGTGCGGCCGGCGCGGCGCGTGCGGTCGGGATCGAGCAGGAACACCCACGAGCCGGCCAGGCCCAGGTCGAGCTCCACCCGGCTGCCGGCACCGCCCTTGAGCTTCTCGGCCCCACCCTCGGGTGCGGCGAGGGCGAGCGAGGCGCCGAACGGGTTGCGAGAGGGCCGGGCCCGGAACACGATCCCGCCGAACGTGAACCGGCGCGGGTCGCCTGCGTCGGCGAGCGACGTGAAGTCCGACGGGGCGAACATCAGCGTGGCCATCCGACCGCCGTCGGTCCGCCACATGCGCTTGCCGTCGACGCGCACCGGGATCACCGCGCCGCGCACGGCGTCGAGGTCCTGGAACCGGGCGGTCACGGCGTTGATGAGCACGAGCAGCAGCACCGGCAGCAGGAGGCCGCCCAGCAGCAGCAGCACGGCCAGCAGCATCCGGCGGGCCTCGTCCACCCCGGCCGCCAGGTCGAGCCGGAAGGGCACGTCGGTGACCGACTCCTGGGCGCCCTCGGTGCGCTCGTGCACCTCGACTACGCCGCGCACGGCACCCGTGGCCCGTGCGGTGGGCGACACCTCGACCGGCACGATGACGGTCGCGTCGGCCTCGACGGGGATGCACGACTCCTCGTCCACCGCCGCCCGGCCGTCGTAGGTCACCTTCAGCTCGCCGGCGGCATCGGGCGAGGTGACCGTGCGCGAGGGACCGAACCAGACGCAGCCGTCCTGCTTGCCGCCGAGCACGATCAGGTCGGCCGACGTGGTCCCGGTGCCGGTGAGCGTGGGCAGCGCCAGCGAGGCCGGCGCGAGCTGGATGGACCCGGCCGGACGCTGCACGGTGATGAGCCGGGGCGCCGATCGGGCCGACACGACGGCGCCGGACTCGGTGGTGCCCTCCAGCGCCAGGGTGGCCTGGTACGAGCTGCTCCGGTAGTCGAGCGGGGCGGTGAACCCGGCGAGGTACGGCCCGTTGGCCGGACCGGCGAGGTCGACCGTGGTGGACTCCGAGGTCAGCGGGTCGTCGAGGCGCAGCACGACCTTGGCCGACTTCAGCTTGGCGCCGAGCGCCTCGGGGATCACCGGCGACGCCGAGAGGCCCACCTGCTCGCCCCGCACGATCACCGGCGCCTTGCCCTCAGTGAAGTCGATGCCGATGTCGGTGAAGAGGTAGTGGGCGAAGGTGACCGGCTTGCCGACGTTCTCGCCGGTGGGGTCGTGGAGCACCACGGTCCACGTGCCGGTCCAGTCGGCGGGGTTCTCGGGACGGGCGACGTCGATGCTGAAGCCGCGCCCGGCGATGGCGTGGGCGGTGGCGGTGGCCGAACCGACGGCGACCTCGCCCGCCTGCTCGACCGTGGCGGTGGCCGACGGCGACGTCAGCTCCACGGTCATGCCCGGCTGGCCAGCCAGGGCGAACACCCGGAAGCGGCGGACCGACTCGTCGACGTTGATCGTGCGGGTGCCGCCCTCGCAGGCGTCGGCGCCGCAGAGCACCACCGGCTGGGTCTCGGGCACGACGGTGCCGCCGGCCACGCGGGTGGCCACCTCGTCGAAGCGCGCCACCAGGACGTCGACGTCGGCGGCGCTCACGTAGGCGCCCGGCGGCGTGGCGGTGGGCCGCCCGCAGGTGACCGCACCCGAGGACCCGGTGCTCACCGCGGCCAGCAGGTCCTGGTCCTGGGCCGTGACGGTGCCGGTGAGGGCCACGCTGAGCAGCGTGATGTCGTCGTCTCGGATGCCGTCGGCCAGGCCGCCCTCCTGGCACAGCGCCTTGCGGCCCGCCTCCTCGGCCGCCTTGGCGCCGGCCTCGTCGTCGAGGGTGACCCCCGGGGCGTAGGGCTTGGTGTTGCCGAGCTCCTCGCGGTTCGAGTCGTCGCGCACCCCGATGTCGTACTGGCCGTCGGTGAAGAGGACGATGGCCTTGCAGGGCTCGGCCGAGCCGTCGGCGGTGAGCTGCGCCGAGCGGTCCGCCAGGGCGGCGCGGGCGCCGCTCAGGGCGTTCACGAAGTCGGTGTCGGTGCCCTGGTTGCGCTTGCGGAAGCCGTCGAGGGTGCGGTTCAGCCGCTCACGGCTGGTGTCGGTGACCTTCGTCCACGGCCGGATCGGGTAGTAGTCGTTCGAGAACGCGGCCACGGTCACGTCGACGCGCGCCCGCTCCTCGGGCCGACCCTCGGTGAGGCTGACCAGGCTGTCGAGCGCGGCGCGGGCGGCGTCGACCCGGCGGTTCTGGGGATCGGACTTGCCGAGCGAGCCCGACTGGTCGATCAGGAAGACCACGGCCAGGCGCTTGGACCCCTGGATGCACCCGGCGAGGTCGCCGATGGCCTCGCCCCCCTGCAGGGCGTTCGAGGCGACCGCGGTGGTGGGTGCGGTGGTGGGCGGCGGGTCCTGCGCAGGCGCGGCCGAGGCCGAGGCGGCGAGCGGCACGGTGAGGCCCACGAGGGTCACCAGGGCGGCGAGGGCCCGGACCCCGGCGCGACGGCGGAAGTGCGTGGTCACGGCGGCGCTCACGTGGCCAGCTCCGTGGCGATGGGCCAGATGTGGAGGCCGGCCATCACCATGGCGGCCACGAGCAGCGCCACCAGGGCGGGGGCGAGCATCGCCTTGGCCTGGTAGCGGTGGTTGCGGCGGCGGTCCAGGTCGATCCGCCGGACCAACCCCACCACCACGATGGGCAGGAGGGCACCGATCAGGTAGCCCACCACGTGCGGGGCGATGCCGTCGGCCGACAGGAGCGGCAGGCTCACCACCACCGAGGCGAAGCCCAGGGCCAGGATCAGCAGGGGTGGCCCCACCGCTCCCTGGTCGGAACCAGCGCGCCTGGGCGCGGTCGTGGACTTCCCTCGGGCCAATGCCGTTCCCCCGGTTCGTGCATTCGGTGCCCGGACCTTACGCCAGGCGACCCCGGTGCCGGGGTGCGAGCCGGGGCGTCGGCGCCGCTCAGCGGCGGTGGCGCTCCAGCACCACCCGCTCCTGGCTGGTCCAGCGGTGACCGCACGAGGGGCACGAGCGGCTGGTCTCCTGGGCCACGAGGTCGATCACCACCACCTCGGAGGGCCGGTGGCACTCCGGGCAGGGCACGACCGCGACCGGGGTGGTGCGGGCGACGTCGCCGGTCAGCAGGCCGGTGCCGGCGGCCAGGCCCTCGGCCTCGGCCATGCCGCGGTCGGGCAGCAGCGCCTTGCGCCACTGCGTGGTGCTCCAGAACCAACGACGATCAGCCATGACCCTGTGAACCTACGTCGGCCCGCAGGCCAACGGAACGGGCCATCCGACCCAACTCTCGCCGCCGGTGCCGGGGATCTCGCTGTGCGCGACAGCGTGCGCGCGCTCTGCGGTCGTATGACCGCTCAGACGACCCGATAGGTGCGCGGCATCCGCCCGGCCAGCTGCTCGGCGGCCTCGTCGCGCACCCACGCGAGGAGGTTCGCCACCTCGGGGTCGGTGGGGAGCAGCACCCCGCCGTGGCGCTCCACGAACCGCAGCTGGCCCAGCTGGAGGTGCAGGTGGGCCAGGGTGGCGGCGTCGCTCGGGCGCAGGTCGACCTCCAGCCGGCGGTGGCCGTCGACCTGGGTGTTCTCGGCCCGGGCGAACACGTCGCGCAGCTCCTCGAGGTCGGGCACCAGGCCCTCGGCCAGGGCCACCAGGTCGGGGTCGTCCTCGCCGCCGCGGCCCTGGCCGACCAGCACGAGCTGGCACTCGCGGAGCACGTCGCCCAGGTAGCCGAGGGCGGCCTCGTAGAGGGGGGCCGGCAGGCCGGCGAGCACGACGCGCCGCGCCGCCCCCGTCATCGCAGCTCCACCGCCGGGACGTGCAGCTCGAACCACACCGACTTGCCGCCGCCAGGGTGCGCCTCCACGCCGTGGGCGTCGGCCAGCTCGGCCACGATCAGCATCCCCCGCCCCGACATCGCCGTCGGCTCGGCCGGTGCCACGGCGCGCGGCATGCGCTCGGAGCCGTCGCGGACCGCCACGCGCACCGAGCCGTCGCGGCGCACCACCGAGAGGTCGCAGGGCGTGCGGGCGTGCAGGACCACGTTGCTCACCAGCTCGCTCACCAGCAGCGCCGCCACCTCGGCGGTGCCGTCGCCCGCCACGGAGGCCACCGCGCCGGTGGTCCAGCGCCGGGCCTCGGCCACGCTCTCGGGCACCGGAGGCAACGTGATGTCTTCGCCCATCGCCGCGAACCGTACCCGTCGCGCCCGGTCTGCCAACGCCTTGTCGTGGCGAGCACACGACCTCGTAGCGTTCGCGGCGTGGTGGACGACGGTCGCTGGGTCCGGGTGGTGGTGGAGGTGACCCCCGCCGATGCCGAGCTGGCGGCCGACGTGCTGTGGGCGTTCGGCCCCGCCGCGATCGAGGAGCAGGCGGGCGGGAGCACGGTCCGCCTGCTGGCCGGCTTCGTCGACGCGACCGCCGCCCGGCCCGCCGCCGAGGCGCTGGCTCGCCGGCACCTGGGGGCCGCCGAGGTCGTGCCCGTCGACGACGACGGCCTCGACGGCTGGCGGGCGTGGGCCCGACCCGTGGCGGCGGGACCGTTCACGATCACGCCCGCCTGGCTGGCCGACGAGGTAGCCGCGCCCGGGCGGCTCCTCGTGGACCCGGGTCGCACGTTCGGCTCGGGGTCGCACCCCACCACCCGCCTGGTCCTGGCCCGGGCCGCCCGGCTCGTCCGGCCCGGCGACCGGGTGCTCGACGTGGGCTGCGGCAGCGGGGTCCTCGCCATCGGGGCCGCGCTGCTGGGCGCGGCGGAGGTGCACGGGATCGACGTCGACCCCGGCTCGCCGGCGACCACCGCCGCCAACGCCCGGGCCAACGGGGTGGCCGACCGGGTGACGGCGTCGGCGGCCCCGCTCGCCGACGTGGCGGCCCGGCCGGGCGACGAGGGTCGCTACGACCTCGTCCTCGCCAACCTGCTCGCCCCGGTGGTGATGGACCTGTCGGCCGACCTGGCGGCCGTCGTCGGCCCCGCTGGTCGCCTGGTGGTGTCGGGCCTGCTCGCCGACCGGTGGGAGCCGGCCGTGCGGGCGGTGCGAGATGCCGCCGACCCGCCCACCCGCCTGGCGGTCGAGTCGGTGGACGAGGACGACGGCTGGGTGGCGGTGACCCTGGCCGGGTGATGCGTAGCCTCACCGCATGGCCCTGACCCCCGACGACGACCTCGAGGTCGACGAGGACGACCTCGGCGCCGTGGTCGACGTGCTCGCCGAGCTCACCGCCGCCGGCTCGGGCTGGGTGAACCTCCGACCGGAGGTGGAGGCCGGCCACGAGCCGCCGCCGCGGTCGTGGCTGGCCCTGATCTTCTCGGCCAAGGGCGACGCCGTGCCCTTCGCCACCTGGACGCCGCCCGCCCAGCCCGGCGGCCGGGTCACGCTCGGGATCGAGCACGGCTCGGGTCCCCGCGCCCTGGCCCGGCTCGACGACCACGAGCTCGGGCTCGGCCCGGGGTGGCTGAAGGTGGCCGACCACCCCCGCCGAGGCCTCGTGGTCGCCGCACCCGGCGACGCCGACCCGGCCGACGTGCTGTGGTGGCTGCTGGCGGCGTCGCACGCGCTGAGCACCGTGCCCCTGAGCGGCGCCTGGCGCGCCTCGGTCTACCGCCGCTGAGGTGCCCGGCCCGGGGGCTCAGGCGGGCGGGGTGCCGGAGCGAGCGGCCTGCACGAGGGCGTCGAACTCCTCGGTGGGGATCTCCCCGCTGGTGCGGGCCACCACCTTGCCGTCGGCGTCGACGGCCACGAAGTAGGGGAATCCCGGCAAGGCGAACGCCCTGGCCGCCTCGCTGGCGTCCGAGTCCACCATCACGGGGGCCTTCCAATTGATCTCCTGAAGCCAGGACGAGGGCGGATAGTTGCCCCGCTCCTCGGCCACCGAGGTGGAGACAGCGACAAGCTCGACGTCGTCGGGCAGGGGTGAACGCACGAGGTGATCAGCGATGATGGGCAGCTCTCGCTGGCAGTGAGGGCACCAGTGGGCGGCGAAGACGATGAGCTTGGGCTTGCCGTCGGTGGGGTCGATCGACACCGCCTGGCCGTCGAAGCCCTGGCCGGTGACGGTGGGGATGGTGGCCCCCACTGCGGGGTCGGCGGCGCCGGGGGCATCAGGCAGATCGGGCAGCGTCTCGCCCGAGACCTTCACCGGTGCGGTTTGCTTGGCGTCGACCTCGGCGTTGCCCTCCTGGTTCGAGCTGCGGGCCGCCGCCACGGCGATGATCCCGGCGATCACCACGAGCACGAGCCCGGCGATCCAGATCACCGACCCTCGGCCGTTCGCCTTGCTTGCGGTGGTCATGGTGCCTCCTGGGCGGTGGAGCCGGCGATGGCCAGCAGGGTGAGGATCAGCAGGAACCCCGACAGCGCCATGGCGGGGATGGTGAGGTAGCCGAAGCGCTCCACCCAGATGATGGAGCAGGGGTTGTCGGGATCGCACGACGTGCTCGACTCGAGGCTGGGGTAGCGCTCCACGAGCAGGTGGAAGACCGAGGTGAGGGCGCCGACGGTGGC
>JAHBSN010000269.1 GCA_019639095.1 Actinomycetota bacterium | reverse complement strand
GTCGACGCCGGGCTGGTGGACTCCAGCACCTCGGCGAAGCCGCCCGGCACCAGGTGGACGACCGCCCGCTCTCCGAGGTTGGCCACCACGAGGGCCCGGTCGCCGCTGTCGTCGCGGGCCGTGCGCTCGTAGGCGATCACCTCGTCGTCGGACGGGAGCAGCCGCAGGTCGCCGCCGTGGAGCGCGGGGCGCTCGGCACGGTGGTGCAGGAGCCGTCGGTACAGCTCGAGGAGCGACGCGGGGTCGCCGGTCTCGGCCTCGACGTTGGTGGCGACGTGGTCGTCGTTCACCGGCAACCACGGTCGGGCGTCCGGCGGGCAGAAGCCGGCGTTGCGCTCACCGGTCCACTGCATCGGCGTCCGGACCTCGTCGCGGTTGAGCCGCTCGGTCAGGCGCTGGTTGACCGCCTCGGGCAGGCGCTTGGCCACCACGCCCGGCACGGGGTCGTTGGCCTCGCGCAGCGGGATGTACCGGTTGGTCATCCCGATCTCCTGGCCCTGGTAGATCACCGGCACGCCCCGCAGCGTGGTCAGCAGGGTGGCCAGCACCCGGGCCTTGGCCACATCGCCGCCCACCCGGGAGAGCGACCGGGTGCGATCGTGGTTCTCCAACACGTAGGTGGGCTGCATCGGGTGCGGGAACTCGGCCTCGAACGACTCGATGAGGCGGCGGTAGCGGCCGGCCCCGTACCTCGACGCCAGGAAGTCGAAGAGGAAGACGACGTGGAGGCCGTCGCGGTCGCCGTCGCGCACGTAGCGGCGCAGGACCTCCGACGACCCGAACACCTCCCCGAGCAGGATGCGCTCGCCCTGGCCGGGGCGCTCCACGCCATCGTCGCCGGGCGCCGAGAACTCGTCGCAGACCGCCCGCAGGTCGCCGGCGAGGCGGAAGTTGTCGTCGGTGTTGAGCGTGCGGTTCGGCGTCTGGAACCGTGGGATGCCACCCACGAGCATCGGCTTGCGGTCGTTGTCGCGCAGGAGCGGGTCCTGCATGATCGACCCGAAGATGTCGAGCCGGAACCCGTCGACGCCGCGGCCGAGCCACGTGCGCACCATGTCGAACATCTCGGCGCGGACCTCGGGGTGGCGCCAGTTGAGGTCGGGCTGGAAGCTGAGGAACGACGCCAGGTACCACTGCTCGCGCTCGGGCGCCCACTGCCAGGCCTTGGTCACCTGGAGCTCGGAGCGCCAGTTGTTGGGCGGCCGACGCTGGCCGCCGGGCCCGGTGCGGCCGTCGGCCCACACGTACCAGTCGGCCTTGTCGTTGGTGCGAGACGAGCGCGACTCGACGAACCACGGGTGCTCGTCGGACGTGTGGTTGAGCACCAGGTCGAACAGCACCCGCAGGCCGCGGGCGTGGGCCTCGTCGATCAGGCGCTGGGCGTCGTCGAGCGTGCCGTACTCGGGGGCCACGCCCCGGTAGTCCGACACGTCGTAGCCGACATCTCGCTGCGGGCTGGCGAAGAACGGCGACACCCAGATGGCCCCCACGCCGAGGTCCACCAGGTGGTCGAGGTGGTCGACGATCCCGGGCAGGTCCCCGATCCCGTCCCCATCGGAGTCCGCGAAGGAGCGCGGGTACACCTGGTAGATCGACGTCGAGTGCCACCACGGCTCGGTTCGAGGCATGCGCCGGAGCGTAGAGCCGGCACCCGACCACCCCCCGCCGCCCACGTCGGAGCGACAAGCGACGCCGCGTCCTTGAGGTGGCAGCACTTGTGTGGGGCCTGACGGTGACAACCGCAGCCACCTTGCGGTGAGGTCGGACTCGCTCAGCCCCGCAGGTCGGCCACCACCTCGGCGAAGTGCTTCGGGTCGGGGGCGCGGTTGTTGACCAGGCTGACGTGGTCGGAGATGCCGGCCAGGCGCTCGCGGACCTGCGCCGCGATCGACCCGGGCTCGCCCACCACGGCGATCGTCTCGATCAGCTCGTCGGGGATCAACGCCGCCATCTCCACCCACCGACCCTCCCGGGCCAGCGCCTTCAGCGTCGGGTGCAGGTCCCCGAAGCCGTGCAGCTCGAAGACCGGCCGGTACGCCGGCGTCGTCCCGTAGAACGCCAGCTGCTGGCGCACGGCCTCACGTGAACGGCTCAGCTCCTCCTCGGTCCGGCCCGTCACCACGATCGTCACGCACACCACCTCGAGCGCCGCCACGTCCCGACCGGCCCGAGCCGCACCCCGGGCCAGCGCCGGCAGGGTCAGCTCCTGGAGCGATCGGCGGGTGTTCACCGGGTGCACCAGGAACCCGTCGGCCACCTCGCCGGCCACCTCGGTCATCTGCGGGCCGACGCCGGCGGTGAGGATCCGGGGTGCGCCGTAGGCGTTCGGACCGGGGTCGAAGGCCGGGATCATGCGCGTGTGCGTGTAGTGCTCGCCCTCGAACGCCAGCGGCTCGCCCGTCTCCCACGCCCGCCAGATCGCCCGGATCGCGAGCACGAGCTCTCGCATGCGTCCCACCGGCGGGTCCCACGGCATCGAGAACCGCTGCTCGACGTGGGGCCGGACCTGCGAGCCGAGCCCGAGCACGAACCGACCGCCGGTCACGGTCTGGAGGTCCCAGGCGACGTTGGCGAGCGTCATCGGCGTGCGGGCGAAGGCGATGGCCACCGCGGTGCCCAGCTCGATGCGAGACGTGTGCTCGCCCGCCACCGCCAGCGGCACGAACGGGTCGTGCTTGGCCTCGAAGCTGAAGGCCCGGTCGTAGCCCAGGTCCTCCAGCTCGCGATAGATCGTCCGGGCCTGGCGGGGGTCCTCGGTGGGGACCGTCATCGAGACGTGCACGGCCAGGGTCTAGCCCGCCCACGGCCCCGTGGAGCCCGATGTCGCTACGCGTGGACGGGCAGGTCGAGCCCCAGCAGGCGGATGGCGTTGCCCCGGCACAGCTTGTCCACCGTCTCCTGGTCGAGGTGGCCCATGAGTCGCAGGGCGGTGTCGGCGCTGTGGGGCCAGGTGCTGTCCGAGTGCGGGTAGTCGGTCTCGAACATGATCCGGTCGGGGTTGATCTTCTCGAGGGCGTCGGAGGTGAGCCCGTGCTCGTCCTCGAAGAAGCAGCCGTACACCTGGCGGTGGTAGTAGGTGCTCGGCGGCTCCGGCACGCTCGACGCCACCCCGCCCCACGCCCGGTTCGACTCCCACACGTGGTCGGTGCGCTCGAGGATGTAGGGGATCCACCCGATCTGGCCCTCGGAGTAGGCGATCTGCAGGTTCGGGAAGCGCACGAGCACGCCCGAGAGCAGGAAGTCGACCATCGACGACATGGCGTTGCCGAACGTGAGCGCCGAAGCCACCAGAGGCGGCGCGTCGGCCGACGTCGACGGCATCTTGGACGACGACCCGATGTGCATGTGCACCGACACGTCGGCCTCGGCGCAGGCGGCGAAGAACGGGTCCCAGTAGCCGGTGTGGATCGACGGCAGGCCGAGGTACGCGGGGATCTCCGAGAAGGTCACGGCCCGCACGCCGCGCGCCACGTTGCGGCGCACCTCGGCGGCGGCCAGCTCCGGGTCCCACAGCGGCACGATGATCAGCGGGATCAGGCGACCGCCGGAGTCCCCGCACCACTCCTCCACCATCCAGTCGTTGTACGCCTGGATGCAGGCCAGGCCGAGCTCCTTGTCGGCCGCCTCGGAGAAGGTCTGCCCGCAGAAGCGGGGGAAGCTCGACGGGAAGCACATCATCGCCTCGATGCGGCCCTCGTCCATGTCGGCGAGCCGCGCCGCGGGGTCGTAGCAGCCGGCGCGCATCTCGTCGTAGGTGGTGGGCGACACGGTCACGTCGGCCCGGTCGTAGCCCACGGCCGACTCCACCCGGGTGCGAGGGATGAGCAGGTCCTCGAAGCGCCACCAGTCGCACGGCACGCCGCCCTCGCCGGTCTCGAACCCGAACACCCCACCCACGTAGCCCATGTGCGTGCAGCCGATGCGCTCCACCCGAGGAGCCCGGTCGCGGAACCTCGGGGCGATCCAGCGCTCCCAGAGGTGGGGCGGCTCGATGACGTGATCGTCGACCGACACCAGCAGGGGGATCTCGACCATGGTGGCCTCGCTTCGGGAGAGTGCGAACGGATGGAGGTGGATCAGCCGACGGCGACGGTGCGGGTGTCACGGCCCGAGCGCAGCAGCGCGCCGGGGGTCTCGCCGGTGGGCTCGCCGTCGACCACGATCGGCACCCCGTTGACGAGCACCCGGGCGATGCCGACCGACCCGGCGAAGAGCCGCTCGGCGCCGGCGGGCAGGTCGGCCACCTTGCGCACCGGTCCGCTGCGGATCGTGTCGGGGTCGAACAGCACCAGGTCGGCGTGGTGGCCCACCTCGATGCGGCCGCGGTCGCGCAGGCCGAAGAGCTGGGCCGGGTCGTCGGTCATCATCTGGATCGCCCGCTCGAGGCTCACCAGCTTGCGACCCCGGATGGTGTCGGCGAGGAACCGCGTGGGGTAGACGCTGCCGAGCATGCGGTCGAGGTGGGCGCCGCCGTCGGAGCCGCCGATCAGGGCCTGGCCCGAGTCGAGCAGCTCCATGCGCAGCTTCCAGCTGGCGTCGTCGTCCTCCAGGGGCGTGGGCCACAGCACGGTGCGCAGGTCGTCGAGCAGGGCGATGTCGATCAGCACGTCGAAGGGGTCCAGGCCGCGCTCGGCGGCGATGTCGCCCACCCGACGGCTCTCGAGCGGCTTGTTGTCGGGGTGGTAGGTGTCGCCGATGTGGTAGTCGGCCCACCGGTTGAGCCGCCGGAAGACCCCGGCCGCCTCGGCCTCGGCGTCGGCGCGCAGCTTGGTCCGCACCGCGGGGTCCCGCAGCAGCGCCATGCGCTCGGGCACGGGTCGGGTGAGCACCTCGTCCCAACCGGGGATCAGCGTGAGGGCGCAGCGGGTGAGCAGGCTCATGTTCATGGCCACGAGGATCGGCATGGTGAGCGCCACCACCCGACCGCCGTGCTCGGCGGCGTGCCGGGACGCCGACAGCTGGTGATCGACCGCCTCCGGGTCACGGGAGTCGACGGTGAGGACGTTCCAGTTCACCGGCCGCTGCCCCCGACGGGACATCTCGGTGATCCGCTCCACCTCCTCGTCGGTGAACCCCTTGAGGCAGCCGTCGGTGATGTACTCGAGCGTGGTGCCCTCGTGGAACGAGACCACCTCGCACAGCGCCAGCAGCTCCTCGGTGGTGGCGTTGCGGGACGGCACCGGCTTGCCGTCGCCGTCGTTGTGGGAGAACGACTGGGTGGAGGAGAACCCGAGGCCGCCGGCCTCGATGGCGGCCCGCAGCTCGGCCGCCATCTCGGCCACCTGCTCGGGGGTGGCCGGGCCGTCGCCGTGCTCGGCGCCCAACACGTAGCGGCGCAGCTGGCAGTGGCCCACGAGGAACCCGGCGTTCACGCCGAGGGTGCCCTCGACGCGGTCGAGGTACTCGGCGAAGGTGGTCCAGCCGCCGGCGACGCCGGCGGTGAGGGCGTCGAGGGGCAT